>JALYMS010000349.1 GCA_030773535.1 Actinomycetota bacterium
CCCGGCCAGCGCGCCCGCCCGCGCGACGGCGCGCAGGGAGGACTCCGAACCGTCGGTCCCCACCACGACCGTCTGGTAGGCGCTACCGGTCTCGTTCACGCGGGCACTCTAGAAGACCGGATGCCGACGGTCACGCCGAGATCATCCGCGCCGGTGCCGTGCGGCCGGCGAGCAGGGCGACCCCCGCCAGAGGACCGGGAGCAGGATGAGTGCCCAGCTCAGGCCCGCCAGCTCCGCGAGCCCGCCGATCAGGGGTGGGCCGATCAGCAACCCCAGGTACCCGGGTGTGCTGACGGCCGCCAGGGCCGGCCCCGGCTCGGCGTCGTCCCCGGCCGCGGCCACGAAGATCAGCGGCACCATGCAGGCCAGCCCCACCCCCATCGCGGCGTAGCCGAGGACGACGGCGGCGGTCTCCGCGCCGAGGACGACGACGAGCCCGCCGGTCATGGCCGCTGAACGCGGTGAAGGCGAGCCCCGCCGTCCCCGGACCCGCCCCGAGCTCCTCCCGCAGGTGGACCGCGCTCCAGCGACGGCGGCGGCGAGCGCGCCGGTGAGGGAGCCGACCAGGGCGCCCCCGCTGAACGCCGCGTGGAAGGAAGACATCACCGGTCGCCCGACGGCCCGCTCGACCGTGACCGCCTGGGCGTTCATGGCCACGTCGAGACCGCCGAACGCCAGACCGAAGACACGGCGCGAGGCCGAGCAGCACCGGGACGAGGCAGAACGCAACCGCCGTGCCGGCCGTAGCCATCCGGCTGCCTCTCCGGGCACTAAGGGCGCCGGTCAGGGGCATCGAGATGAGCGCCCCGACGGCGGGCACGAGCAGCGCGCCGCCGAGCGCCGCCTCCGAGAGCGCGAGCGCCTCCTTGACGTCCGGGATCCGGACCGCCCAGTTGCCGAACATGACCCCGTTTGCCGCGAAGACGGCGACGACCGCGAGGCGCGCCCGGCTCGATCCGCTCACGACGCTCGACCGACGATGGGGCCCAAGGCGCGGTCATACGCACTGGCTGTGCGTGTCCGTGCGAGGCGTTGCCGCATCAGGGCCGTCGAGCCGACCAGACGGTCCAGCGGTCGCGCTCGACCAGTGGGCCGGCCGGCAGCCGCTCGCGGAGCCGGGCGAGGAGATGGCGGAGTTCGGCGTCGTCGAGCTCGTGCAGGATCGAGCGGCCGGTGCGGGCGGCGATCTCCCCGAGGTACTCGTCGCGGTCGGCGTAGCGGCGGCGAACTTCCCACGCCTGCGTGATCGCAATGTCGTCGAACCCGCCGCGAGCCAAGTCCGCGTACACCGCCTCGACGCTCCGCCGGCGGCCGTTCTCGACTTCGAGCAGATGCGGGAAGACCTCGAAGAAGTAGCCGCGTGGGTGGTCGGGGGCCCCGGGAAGCGCCACGTCGTCCGGCGTCCGGTCCTGCACGAGGTAGGCGCCGCCCGGCCGCAGCAGTCGGCGCGCCTCGGCGATCACGGGGGCCAGGTCGTCGATGTGGTGGATCAGAGCCCGCTCGAAGACGACGTCCGCAGTCCCGGCCGGCAAAGCGGTGTGCGCGGCGGTGCCCGGCCGGAACTCGATGCCGGGCATGCCGCCGTGGTCCTCGAGCGCGGACTCGAGCAGCGGACCGCTGGAGTCGACGCCGACGACGCGGGCGGCGCCGAGCCCGGACCAGCCGTGGGTGTAGGCGCCGCCTCCGCAGCCGATGTCCATGACTGCTGCGCCGGCCGGATCGACCAAGCCGCGCACGACCTCCGCCCAGGACGCGTCGACGTCTCGGCCGGAGTACCAGCGGCGGTTGCCGGCGTCCTGGAAGTCGATCGGCACGGGTCAGCTGCCCAGCGTCTTACGGAAGTGGACGTCCGCGGCCCCGGCTACCGGCAGTCCCTCGGTCCGGCCCGTCTCCTCGTAGCCCTGGCGCCGGTAGAAGTCCGGAGCCTGAAAGGTGAACGAGGACAGCACCATCTGCAAACAGCCGCGGTCGACGGCTTTCGCACTCGGCGGCGGCGAGCAACCGCCTGCCCCAGCCACCGCCCCGGGCGTCATCGCGCACCCACAACATGCCGACGCCGGCGCAAGTACCCTACGTCCAGCCGCTGAGACCGCCCACGAGCGCTCCGTGAGGGTCCGTCGCCTCCACCGTGAGCTTCAGCAGGTCGTCTACCCCGACGGCGGAGAAGTTGTGACGGTCCAGCTCGGCGCTGAGCCGCGCATCGAGATCCGGGTTCACGGCGCCGACGCTCAGACCGGGATGGGCGGCCCCGTTCCGGCTCCTCGACGACCTCCGCTCGACCACGACGTCACCCCCTCAGCTCGGTGGACCGACACCACCCGGCCACCCTACGGAGCACGGCGGAGCCCGGGCCGGCTGCTGTCTGCCGAGTCGCAGATGTTGACGCGATGATGCTGGGCGATGCAGGAGCCCATGCGCCCCCAGCGGATCACGACCCGGCGAACGGCACGCCCGGGGGCCGTAACGCTCCACGCGACGACTTCGGTGCGATTGGATGGGTCCACTGCAGCCGGCGATGAGGAGAGACGCCATTCCCACCGCGAGCACGGGCATCGCCAAGCCGATCCGCGTCGAGGTCAGTGGGCTGAACAAGAGCTTCGGGCCGGTCCGGGCCGTGAGCGATCTCAGCTTCACCGTGGAACCGGGCTCGGTCACCGGCTTCCTGGGCCCGAACGGTGCGGGGAAGACGACGACCCTGCGGATGCTCCTCGGCCTGCTCAATCCCGACGTGGAGACGGCGACGTTCGACGGCATCCCGTACGCGGCACTCCCCGACCCCGTGCCCGTCGTGGGGGCGGTGCTGGAGACGGCGTTCCACCCGGGGCGTTCGGGCCGCAATCATCTGCGCGTCTACTGCCGGGCCGCCCGACTGCCCCTCTCCCGCGCCGACGAGGTGCTCCTCCAGGTCGGCCTCGCCGACGCCGGCCGTCGCCGCGCAGGCGGCTACTCCCTCGGCATGCGTCAGCGCCTCGGGCTCGCAGGGGCACTCCTCGGGGACCCGGCCGTCCTGGTGCTGGACGAGCCGGCCAACGGGCTGGACCCTGAAGGGATCCAGTGGCTGCGCGGTTTCCTCCGGCATCTGGCTCACGACCAGGGGCGGACCGTGCTGGTCTCCAGCCACCGCGAGCAGTTCGCCGCCCCGGCGCTCACCCCGGACACGCTCGGGGGAACCGCAGGATGACGCGACTGGTGCACGCCGAGTGGACCAAGCTGTTTACGACCCGGGTCTGGCTCGGGCTGCTGCTGGGTGCCTGCTTCATGGCTGTCCTGTTTCTCCGCGTTGATCACCGCCTTCGCCGGTGAGCCGGCGGGGAACGGCGGGCCCGCGCTGCCGCCGGTCGGCGATCCCGTGTACGATCGGCTGGCACTGGCGGTCTCCGCCGAGACCGCCTCGCTGTTCCTCATCCTCGGCATCATCGGGATGACGCAGGAGTATCGGCACCGGACGGCGACCCCCACCTTCCTCACCACGCCACGACGCTGGCGCGTGGTGGCGAAGCTGATCGCCTATGCACTCGCCGCCGTGCCGCTGGTGCTCGTCGTCGTGGCCGTCAACGTCGCGGTGGTCACCGTCTACGCGGGTGCGCGCGGTGCCGCGCCGTCGCTCGACGCCGATAACCTGGAGGTGCTCGCCCGCTCCGGGGTCACCCTGGTGATCTACGCCGTCATCGGGGTCGGGGTCGGTGCCCTGCTGCGCAACCAGGTCGGCGCCATCGTCGGTGCGCTCGTCTACCTCTTCGTCGTCGAGCAACTGATCCAGTCCATCCCCGCCACGCAGGGCGCCTACAGATGGATGCCCGGTGG
>JALYMS010000350.1 GCA_030773535.1 Actinomycetota bacterium
GCTGACCGACGAGGCCCGGGCGGTCGCCGACTCCGTCCTGTCCATCGCCCAGTTCGGGTCGACGCGGTCGATCAACGCGGGCGTGGCGGCGGGTATCGCCATGCACGCGTGGATACGCCAGCACGCGCAGCTCCCAGCCGACTGTTGACTTGTTGTCGCCGCCCCCCTGACGCGCCGGCGTGAGCGACGCCAACCGCGCACTCGGCCGCCGGGCCAGCCGAGCGGCACGCGCCGGCACTTCCAGGATCGGTGCGGCGACATCCGATGAGGTGCCCCGGGCTGCGCGGGGCGGCCCGCAGCGCCAGGCTTGCGCTCATGAGCCGGCTCGATGACGTCGACCTGAGCGCCGCACTGTCCAAGAAGGACGGCCAGAAGCAGCTGAAGGCGGCGCAGGAGCGTCTGGTGCACCTGCGGCTGCTGCTCGGGGGCCAGATCGGGCCGGGTGAGCTCGGCCCGCCGCTGTGCGTGCTGTTCGAGGGGTGGGACGCCTCGGGCAAGGGCGGCGCGATCACCCGCCTGGTGAGCGAACTGGACCCGCGGCACGTGCGGGTGGCCCAGTTCGCGGCCCCGACGTTCGACGAGAAGCGGCACCACTTCCTGTGGCGGTTCTGGCCGGTGCTCCCCGGCTGGGGCGGCATGGCGGTGCTCGACCGCACTTGGTACGGGCGCGTGCTCGTCGAGCGGGTGGAGGGCTTCGCCACCGAGGAGGCCTGGCAGCGGGCCTACTCCGAGATCGTCGACCTGGAGACCACCCTGGCGGCCGAGGGCACGATCCTCGTCAAGTTCTGGATGCACGTCTCGGCCGAGGAGCAGCTGCGCCGCTTCGAGTCGCGGAGGAAGGACCCGTACAAGGCGTGGAAGCTCACCGAGGAGGACTGGCGCAACCGCGAGAAGCGTGGCGCCTACGAGGCTGCGGTCGAGGAGATGCTCGAACGCACCGACACGGCTGTCGCCCCGTGGCACGTCGTCGCCGCCGAGGACAAGCGCTGGGCACGGGTGTTCGTGGTCCGCACCGTGTGCGAGGCGATCGAGTCGGCCCTCCAGGCGCGTGGCACCGACGCCGATCCGCCGCTCCCGGCGCCCGACTGATCAGCGCAACCGGTCAGGCGGGCACCAGTGCGGCCAGGAGCAGGTAGGCGACCGCGGCCGACGGCAGCAAGGAGTCCATCCGGTCCATCAGTCCGCCGTGGCCCGGCAGCAGGTCGCCCATGTCCTTGATGCCGAGGTCCCGCTTGATCAGCGACTCCCCCAGATCGCCGATGGTGGCCGAGACGGCGATGGCGGCACCGAAGAGGAGGCCGCCCCACCAGGGGCCGTCCAGCATCAGGCCGATCAGGAGAACGCCGGCGAGCATGCACGCCAGGACCGATCCGGCCATGCCCTCCCAGGACTTCTTCGGGCTGATCGTGGGTGCCATCCGGTGCTTGCCGAAGAGCACGCCGGCCGCGAATCCGCCGACGTCGCTGCACACGACGGTGACCAGGAAGGCGATCACCCGGGCGGCGCCGTCGTCGGGTACCAGCATCAGTACCGCGAAGCCGGCCAGCAGGGGCACGTAGAGCGCGACGAGCACCCCGGCCGCGGCGTCGCGGAGGTACCGGGCCGGCCCTCCCGCCAGACGCCACAGCAGCACGGCGAGGACGGTGAGCAGGAAGCCGGTGACCAGGCCCGTGGGCCCGCGGGTCCAGGCCAGGACCACCATCCCCATCCCGCCGACGAGGACGGGTGTCAGCGGCGGCCGGAAGCGGCCCTTCTGCAGTGCGCGAACCAGCTCGATGGTGGAGATCACCACGGCGGCGGACAGGACGAGGAGGAACGCGGGCCGCCAGATCAGCAGCGAGAGCAGCAGCACACCGCCCAATGCCAGGCCGACTCCGATGGCGGAGCCGAGGTCACGGCCGGACCGACCGGGCTTCTTGCCCACCGGCCGCTCGGTCGTCGGCAGACCGGGAGGGTCGGCGGGAGCGGTGGAGGCGCCGACGGCCAGCTCTTCGGTCGGCGGAGTGTCGGTTCCCGGCGGCGGCGCCGGCCGTCCGACGACCGGGATGGGCCCGGTGTCGGCTGCCGGCCACGACGCCGCGCCGTCCGGGTCACCGGCGCCTTCGGCGGACGCGACGCCGTCCGCGGCCCGGACGTCGTCCGGGAGAGCCGTCCCGCCCGGGTCGGCCAGCTGTGCACCCACTCGCGGGAGCGGCTCGGTCCCCGGGTCGGGGTCGCCCGGGCGGCCGGGAGGCGGTGGCGGTGTCATGGGCTGACGGGCTGTTGCGGTCAGACCTCGAGCAGCTCGCTCTCCTTGTTCTTCATCGCCTCGTCGATGGCGTGCACGTGCTGGGAGGTGAGCTCGTCGAGCTCCTTCTCCGCGCGCCGGACGTCGTCCTCACCGGACTCGCCGTCCTTGACCAGGCGGTCCAGCTCCTCCTTGGCCCGGCGGCGGATGTTGCGGATCGCGACCTTGGCGTCCTCGCCCTTGGACCGTGCGACCTTGACCAGGTCACGGCGCCGCTCCTCGGTGAGCTGCGGGAAGGTCACGCGGAGGATCTGGCCGTCGTTGGTGGGGTTCACGCCGAGGTCGCTGTCGCGGATGGCCTTCTCGATGGCCGACAGCTGACTGGTGTCGTAGGGCTTGATGACCGCCATCCGGGCCTCGGGGACCGTGATCGAGGCCATCTGCGGAACCGGGGTCGGGGCGCCGTAGTAGTCGACCACGATCTTGCCGAACATGGACGGCGCCGCCCGGCCGGTACGGACCGAACCGAGGTCCTCGCGCGCGACCGACAGCGCCTTGTCCATCCGCTCCTCGGCGTCGAGCAGGGTGTCGTCGATCACGGGTCTCTCCTCCATGGGCGGGAGCACGTCCCGCCGTCGTCCTCGTCCGGTTGCTCGCCGTCAGGCCGGCTGGCTGATCAACGTGCCGATCTTCTCACCTGCGGCGGCGCGGGCGATGTTGCCGTCGCGCAGCAGGTTGAACACGACGATGGGCATCGCGTTGTCCATGCAAAGGCTGATGGCCGTGGCGTCGGCCACCTTGAGCTGCTTGGCCAGCACGGTGGCGTAGTCGAGGTCGTCGTACATGACCGCGTCGGGGTTGTTCCGCGGGTCGTCGTCGTAGACGCCGTCGACGCCGTTCTTGCCCATGAGCAGCACCTGGCACTCGATCTCGAGCGCGCGCTGGGCGGCCGTGGTGTCGGTGGAGAAGAACGGCATGCCGGCGCCGGCCCCGAAGATGACCAGGCGACCCTTCTCCAGGTGGCGGATCGCCTTGCGCGGGATGTAGGGCTCGGCCACCTGCCCCATGGTGATCGCCGTCTGCACCCGGGTCTCCAGGCCCGCCTTCTCGCAGAAGTCCTGCAGGGCCAGGCAGTTCATGACCGTGCCCAGCATGCCCATGTAGTCGGCCTTGGTCCGGTCCATCCCCGCCTGGGACAGCTCGGCGCCCCGGAAGAAGTTGCCCCCGCCCATGACGATCGCGACCTGGGTGCCCTTGGCCGCGACCTCGGCGAGCTGCTCGGCGATGCCCTGGACGACCTCGGGGTCCACGCCGACCTTGCCGCCCCCGAACGACTCACCGGAGAGCTTCAGCAGGACCCGGTGGTAGCCGCTGCCGTCGGCCGGCTGGAAGGCGGTGGGGGCGGACAGCGGGGCGGTGGTGTCGGTCAACGCGTCATCCCTCGTTCGGAGTCTGGTTGCTCGAAGGCATGGCCGGATCCTGCCGCATGGACGAACGGCCCCGCTCCCGGGGAGGGAGCGAGGCCGTTCGATCGGATGCCGGGCTCAGGCCTGGCCGACCTCGAAGCGGGCGAAGCGCTCGACGGTCACGCCGGCCTCGTCCACGATCTGCTTGACCGTGCGCTTGGGGTCGGTGATCGAGGGCTGCTCGAGCAGGACGAAGTCCTTGTAGTAGGCGTTGACCCGCCCCTCGACGATCTTCACGATCGCCTGCTCGGGCTTGCCCTCCTCCTTGGCGGTCTGCTCGGCGACCCGGCGCTCGGTCTCGACCGTCTCGGCCGGGACCTCGTCGCGGCTGAGGAAGCGCGGACGCGCGGCGGCGATGTGCATCGCCAGGCTGCGCGCGGCCTCCTCGCTGCCGCCGGAGTACTGCACCGCCACCCCGATCGCCGGGGGCAGATCGGTGGCGCGCTTGTGCAGGTAGGTCGCGGTGGTGCCGTCGAAGGCGGCGAAGCGGCTCAGGACCAGCTTCTCCCCGATACGGGCCGACTCGCCCTCGACGAGCGCGGCCACGGTCTGACCGTCGACCTCGGTGGCGAGCAGCGCCTCGGCGTCGGCCGGCTTGCTCCGCAGCGCGATGTCCAGCAGCCGCTCGGCGAGCTTGACGAAGTCGGCGTTCTTGGCGACGAAGTCGGTCTCGCACTTCATCTCAACGATTGCCGCCCCCGCAGGAGTTACCGAAACCGCCACTGCACCCTCGTCGTTCTGGCGCTCGGCGCGCTTCGCCGACGCCGCCAGACCCTTTTCTTTCAGCCACTGCAGGGCTTCGTCAAAACTCCCACCGTTCTCGACGAGGGCCCTCTTGGCGTCCATCATTCCAGCGCCACTCGCCTGGCGGAGCGCCTGGACATCTTTCGCGGAAAACTCTGCCATTCGGTTCTACTCCTGAGAAGCGTTGGGGTCGGGCGTCTGGGATTGCTGAGTAGCGGCGGCGAGACGGGCCTCGCGCTCGTGCTGAGCACGTG
>JALYMS010000351.1 GCA_030773535.1 Actinomycetota bacterium
AGCGCACCGGCGAGGTCATCGGATGCCACGAGCCGGACGGCGGACCGCCCTACCGGGTGCGGTGGCAGGACGGCCACGAGGGACTTTTCTTCCCGCAGGGCACCGCCAGCGTCGTCCCGACCGAGACCTCCCGCGGCTGAGCGGCCGGACACATGGCGAAGGACACCGCGACTGCTCCCGCTCCCCGACCCGCGAACAAGGTGCGCAACGTGGCGCTGGTCGGCCACGCGGGCGCAGGGAAGACCACCCTGGCCGAAGCACTGCTCGTCGCCACCGGTGCCCTCCAACGGGCCGGGCGGGTGGAGGACGGCACCACCTGCCTCGACACCGAAGAGGTGGAGATCCGCCAGCAACGGTCGGTCTCCCTGGGCGTCGCCACCGTCGAGCACGCCGGCCACCGCATCACGCTGCTGGACACCCCCGGCTCACCGGATTTCGTGGGGGAGCTGCGCGCCGGCCTGCGCGCCGCGGACGCCGCCCTCTTCGTCGTCTCCGCCGTCTCCGGCGTGGATGCCACCACCGTGCAGCTGTGGGAGGAGTGCGCCGCCGTCGGCATGCCACGGGCCGTCGTGATCAGCCAGCTGGATCGTGCCCGGGCCGACGTCGACGAGGCCGTCCGGCAGTGCCAGCAGCAGCTGGGCGCCGGCGTGTTCCCCATGCACCTGGTGGACCGCGCTCCCGACGGCACCGTGCGCGGGCTTGTGTCGCTGCTCGAGCCGCACCCCGAGTCCGCCACCGGGGCGCCGGACGCCGACCGGCTCCGCGGCGAGCTCATCGAGGGGATCATCGGGGAGAGCGAGGACGAGACCCTGATGGAGCGGTACCTGTCCGGGGACGAGCTGGCCGTCGCGGACCTGATCGCCGACTTCGAGACCGCCGTCGCCCGTGGCCACTTCCACCCGATCCTGTGCGTGTCCGCGCTGACCGGCGTGGGCGTCCCCGAGCTGCTGGACCTCCTCGTGGCAGGGTTCCCCTGCCCGATGGAGCACGGCTGCCCGCCGGTCACGCGCCCCGACGGCAGCGGGGCGTCGTCCATCCGCTGCGACCCCGACGGGCCGCTGGTCGCCGAGGTCGTCAAGACCACGACCGACCCCTACCTGGGCCGGGTCTCCCTGGTGCGGGTCTTCTCCGGCACGCTGCGGCCCGACATCCCCGTCCACGTCTCCGGACACGGCATGACCGACCGGGGCCATGCCGACCACGACGTCGACGAGCGGATCGGCGCCGTCTCCTCACCGCTCGGTGCCGCTCTGCGCCCCGTCGCGGCGTGCCCGGCCGGCGACATCTGCGCCGTCGCCCGCCTCGGCAGTGCCGAGACCGGTGACACGCTGTCGTCCCCGGACGACCCTCGCCTGGTCCCGCCGTGGGATCTGCCGACCCCGCAGCTGCCGGTGGCGATCGAAGCCGCCACGCGCACCGACGAGGACCGCCTCGCCGCCGCCCTCGGCCGGCTCGTGGCCGAGGACCCGACGGTGCGGCTGGAGCGCCGCCCCGACACCGGCCAGTTGCTGCTGTGGTGCGTGGGGGAGGCGCATGCCGAGGTGCTGCTCGAACGCCTGCGCAGCCGGCACGGGGTCGCGGTCGGCACGGTGCCCGTCCGCGTACCGATGGTGGAGACCCTGGCCGGCCCGGCCCGGGTCACCGGCCGGCACGTCAAGCAGTCCGGCGGGCACGGCCAGTACGCGGTCGTCGTCGTGGAAGGGGAGCCCGGTGCACCCGGGTCCGGCGTCGTGTTCGAACAGCGGATCGTGGGCGGCACGGTGCCCAGTTCCTTCCACGGCAGCGTGGAGAAGGGCATCCGTGCCCAGGCCGAGCGCGGGATCACCGGCGACCGGCCGCTGGTCGACGTCCACGTGACCCTCGTCGACGGCAAATCGCACTCGGTGGACTCCTCGGACGCGGCGTTCCAGGCGGCGGGGGCCCTGGCGCTGCGCGAACTGGCGGCGGCCGCCGGCACCCGGGTGCTCGAGCCCTGGTGCGTGATCGAGGTGGTCGTCCCGGGCGAGTACGTCGGCCCGGTGATGAGCGACCTCTCCGCCCGTCGCGCCCGCGTCACCGGCACCGAGGCCGACCCGGACCGCGACCGCACCACGGTGCGGGCCGAGATCCCCGAGGTGGAGTTGCTGAGCTACCCGGGGGTGCTCCGCTCGGTCACCCACGGCACCGGCAGTTTCGATCGGCGGCGGCTCGGTTATGAGCCGGCGCCGGCGTCCGTCGCGGTCGCGGTGTGAGCCGGCCGGTCCTCGGGGAGACCGTCCGGAACCCCCGCCCCTGACCTCCTCGCCCGGCGTGACCTGCGGGGTTCCGGCACCCCGCGGGCACGCTCCGGTGCGCCACTATCCGGTGGATCGGCGCGGGCCACTAGCCTCGGACACAGTGTGCAGCGGGGTGGAGGAGCAGTGACGTCGTCGAACGGCCCGTCGGCCGCTGCGCCGGTGCCCTCCGTACCGGGCGGGTACGTGCCCGCGGCGGGCCGCGACGCACGCCTCGATCGCGTCTGGACCTGGCCGAACGCACTGTCCCTGCTCCGGCTCTGCGGCGTCCCACTGTTCCTCTACCTGCTGCTCGGGCCGCAGGCCGACGGGTGGGCGCTGATCGTCCTCATGGTCTCGGGCTTCACCGACTGGCTCGACGGCAAGCTCGCCCGATGGCTGAACCAGCGCAGCCGCCTGGGCGCCGTCCTCGATCCCGCCGCCGACCGGCTCTACATCGTCTCGGCCCTGATCGCGCTGGCGCTGCGGGGCGTCGTCCCCGAGTGGCTGGTGGTGGTCCTGCTCGGCCGGGAGTTCCTGCTGGGCGTCTCGCTGCTCGTCCTGCGCCGGTACGGCTATCCGCCGCTGCCGGTCCACTACCTCGGGAAGGCAGCCACCCTCGTCCTGCTCTACGCCTTCCCCGGGCTGCTCCTGGCCTACGGGTCGAACCCGGTGGCCACCATCGCCGAGCCGATCGCCTGGGCCCTGACCATCTGGGGGACGGCGCTCTACGTGCTCTCCGCCGCCTTGTACATCGCGCAGGTGATCGGGATCGTCCGCGCGGAACGGATCGCCGGCAGGACGACGCCGTGACCGGAGCCGGGCGCGGGGGTGGCCCCCGCTCCATGGGCGCCTCGCTCCTCGACGCCGTCCTCGCGGACACGATCGACCCCGCCTACGCCGAGGCGGCCGCCGCGCGCGCAGCCCGGTCGACGGCGGGAGTCGAGGTCGCTGCCCCGCGCCGGCGGTGGGGGGCGCGCCTGCTCGTCGGGGCGACGATGGCGGCCGCCGGGATGCTGCTAGCGGTCACGTACGCGCAGGCCGCGGCGACCGCTCAGGGCCGGGAGCAGATCCGCGCCCGGCTGGCGACCGACATCCAGCAGGAGTCAGCCGCCGGCGACGAGCTCGCCGACCAGCTCGAGCAACTCCGCCTGCAGGTGGGCCGGGCCCGCGAAAACCTGCTCGAGGCGAGCGCCGTCGGACAGCGCGCGCTCGACGACCTGGCGCGTGCCGAGCAGGGCGCCGCCACCGTCCCCGTCACGGGTCCCGGCCTGCTGGTCACACTGGCCAACGCCGAGCCCGACGCCGACGCCGACCCGGTCGGCGGCGCCACCGAGGTGGACTCGCGGGAACGCGTCCAGGACGGCGACCTTCAGGTCGTGGTCAACGCCCTGTGGGCTGCCGGGGCAGAGGCCATCAGCATCAACGGGCAGCGCCTGGGCCCGACGACCGCCATCCGCTTCGCGGGCGAGGCCGTACTCGTCGATTTCCGGCCCGTGGCCAATCCGTACGAGATCAGCGCCATCGGCGATCCCGAGACGCTGGACAACCGGTTCCTGCGCAGCCCCGAGGTGGAGGCGCTGGCCGTCATCTCCGAGTCCTTCGACCTGCGCTTCGAGTTCGCCCGGGAGAGCGATCTGACCCTCCCTGCGGCCAGCCCTCCGGAGCTCCGCTTCGCCGGGCCGGCCGACGGCGGTCCCGACGTCGCCGCTCCCGACCAGACGACGGGAGGCTGACCGTGATCCCGATCATCGGACTCGCGGCCGGCGTCCTGCTGGGGCTCTTCCTCGACCCGACCGTCCCCCTGGCGCTCCAGCCCTACCTGCCGATCGCCGTCGTCGCCGCCCTGGACGCCGTCTTCGGCGGGTTCCGCGCCCGCCTGGACGGGATCTTCGACGCGAAGGTGTTCGTCATCTCGTTCGTGTCGAACGTCGTCGTCGCCGGACTGATCGTGTTCCTCGGCGACCAGCTCGGCGTGGGTGCGCAGCTGTCCACCGCCGTCGTGGTCGTCCTCGGCATCCGCATCTTCGGCAACGCCGCCGCCATCCGCAGACACGTGTTCCGGGCATGAGCGGGGACCCCGGGCCCGGACCTCCGGAAGGAGCGAAGGACAGGACGACAGAGGTCGGCACCGCGCCGGACGGAACCGCGCCGGACGGAACCGCGCCGGGCGGCCCAGCGCCGGACGGCCCCGCGCCGGACGGCACGGGGCAGGACGCGGTCGCGCCGGCACCGACCGGCCCGGACGGGCAGGCGCAGCAACCGACGGCGGCGGCCGGTCCGCGGGTGTGGCGTCGTGATCCGCTCGCCGCTGTGCTCATCGGCGTGCTGACCATGCTGCTCGGCTTCGCGTTCGCCGTGCAGGTCCGGACCGTCGGCGACGACCCGCAGCTGGCCGGCGCCCGGGAAGAGGACCTGGTCCGCATCCTCGACGAGCTCGACGCCCAGGAGGAGCGGCTCCGCCGGCAGCTCGCCGAGCAGCGCAACGCCCTTGACCAGCTCACGAACACCGACAGCCGCGCGGCGACCGCACTCGAGGAGGCACGGCAGCGGGCGGAGGCGATCGGGATCCTCAACGGCACCATCGCCGCCCGAGGACCCGGGCTGGAGATGACGATCCGCGATCCCGAGGAGGAGGTGCGCGTCGCCGACCTGCTCGACGCCATCCAGGAGCTGCGCGGTGCCGGCGCGGAGACCATGCAGATCGACGGCGTGCGGGTCGGCGTCTCGACGGCCGTGACCGGGGACCCCGGGAGCCTGCTGGTCGACGGACGTCCCATCACCGCCCCGTACGAGATCCTGGTCATCGGCTCCCCGCAGAACATGGAGACCGCCATGAACATCCCCGGGGGCGTGGTGCAGCACATCAACAACCGCGGCGGCTCGGTCACGATCCGGCAGTCCGAGGACGTCGTGGTGGACGCGTTGCGACCGCTCGACACCCCTCAATACGCTTCGCCGCACACCGGCGACTGAACTCGCCCGGCACCCGACCGCACTGATCCGCCACTCCTGGGAGACGATCGCCGCATGGCCACCCCTGACGACCGCCGGTACACCGACCAGCACGAATGGGCCCTCCTGCAGGGCAGCGACGGGACGGGGGAGGCCGGAGTCGTCGTGCGGGTGGGCATCACCGACCATGCGCAGGACGCACTGGGCGACATCGTCTTCGTCCAGCTGCCGGAGGTGGGGGAGGAGGTCGGCCCGGGCAACCCGATCGGTGAGGTGGAGTCCACCAAGTCGGTGTCCGACTTCTACGCCCCGGTCGCGGGCACCGTCTCGGCGGTCAACACGGCGCTGACCGACGCCCCTGAGACGATCAACGCCGACCCGTACGGCGAGGGTTGGCTCGTCGAGATCAGTGTCTCCGGGGGCGAGGGCGATCCGACCGGGGCACTGCTGGACGCCGCCGCGTACGAAGCGCTGGTCGACGCGTCCTGATCAGGCTGCCGATGGGGTGTCCGGGCAGGGCGATCACTATGATCGCCGGGGACACCAGGCGTCCGGCGACCAGCCGGGCGGCGACCGATCCGCACCCTTGACGTCCGGTTGACCCTCGGGTCGACCTCCTGGTTGCATGACCACGGCCCGCCGCCTCGGCGGCGGCC
>JALYMS010000352.1 GCA_030773535.1 Actinomycetota bacterium
AACCGCGGTGCCTGATCACCTCGCACTCGGCGAACCCGACGGCGGCTCGACTGCAGGCGCTGGCGGACCGGGTGGCCGAGAACATGGCCCGGTACGCGCGCGGGGAGCAACTGATCGGCGAGATCGACCCCGAGGCCGGCTTCTAGTACCGGACCCTCGAGCACCGGGCCTTCCAACACCAGGACCATGAAAGGGAGTCACATGAGTGCGGACAGCCGTGGCGTCGGCAGGAACATCACGTCCTACGGCGACGTCGGGTTCAGCCGTTACCTGAGGGCGGCGTTCCTCGCCGGCGCGGGATTCGACGCCGACGACCTCTCCAGGCCCTTCGTGGGCATTGCCGATCTGAGCTCGGACTACAACCCGTGCCACCGGCTCATGCCCGGCCTGGTCGAGCAGGTCAAGCGCGGGGTCCTCGAGGCGGGCGGGCTGCCCTTCGTCTTCCCCACCATCAGCCTCCACGAGAGCTTCGCCGCGCCGACGATGCTCTACCGGAACCTGCTGGCGATGGAGACCGAGGAGATGATCCGCGCCCAGCCGATGGACTCCGTGGTGCTCCTCGGTGGCTGCGACAAGACGGTTCCGGCCCAGTTGATGGCGGCCGCCTCCTCCGACGTGCCGGCTCTCGTGGAGGTGACCGGGTCGATGCTGGCCGGGTCATGGGAGGGCGAGCGGCTGGGCGCCTGCACCGACTGCCGCAGGTTCTGGGCCCGCCACCGCAGCGGTGAGCTGGAGGAGGCGCGGATCCGCTCGGTGGAGAGCTCGCTGGTGAGCACGGCAGGCACCTGCATGGTCATGGGGACGGCGTCGACCATGGCGGTGGTCACGGAGGTCCTGGGCATGATGCTGCCCGGCGGGGCCACACCGCCCGCACCCTCGGGTGACCGGCTGAGGCACGCCACCGCGACCGGACGCCGCGCGGTTGCACTGGCGCAGGCACCGGTCCTGCCGCGGGAGATCATGACGCGGGAGGCCTTCGAGAACGCGCTGGCCGCCATGTCGGCCATCGGCGGCTCCACCAACGCGATCATCCATGTGCTCGCGATCGCCCGCCGGGCAGGCGTCGAGCTCACCCTGGACGACTTCGACCGGATGTCCCGGGACACCCCACTGCTGCTCGACCTCAAGCCCTCCGGCGCCGGGTACATGGAGGACTTCCACAACGCCGGGGGCGTCCCCGTGCTGCTCAAGGCGCTGGAGAGGCGGCTGGCGCTCGACCACGTCGGCGTCGGCGGGACGTCGGTCGCCGAGAACCTGCAGCACGTGGTGTCCCCGCAGGCCTGGCAGAGCGTCATCCGCGACCTGGAGTCGCCGACCGGGGCCACCGGCGCCCTGGCGGTCCTGCACGGCTCGCTGGCCCCCGACGGGGCGGTGATCAAGGTGTCGGCCGCGACACCCGAGCTCCTGCGGCACCGGGGACCCGCTGTGGTCTTCGACGGCCCGGAGGACGCCGCGGAGCGCCTCGACGATCCGGACCTCGACGTGGCGGCGGACTCGGTCCTCATCCTGAGGAACGCCGGACCGATCGCGGCCGGGATGCCCGAGGCCGGGTCGCTGCCGATCCCGCGGCGCCTTGCGGAGGCCGGCGTCCGGGACATGGTCCGCGTCTCCGACGCCCGGATGAGCGGCACCTCCTACGGGACGGTGGTTCTGCACTGCTGCCCGGAGAGCGCTGCGGGTGGACCGCTGGCCCTGGTCCGGGACGGGGACCTCGTCGAGCTCGACGTCCCAGGGCGCCGGATCGACCTGCTGGTCGACGCCGAGGAGCTGGAGAAACGGCGGGCGGACCTGGCCGACTTCGCCGTCCCTGCCCGGGGCTGGCGGCGTCTGTACGCGACCTCGGTGCTACCGGCCTCGCAGGGCGCGGACATGCACTGGATGTGAGGGCCCGCGTGTGACGACCAGTCACGCTCGGTAGCGGCTCGCCGAGGCCGACTCTTCGGGCTCATCAGGCCGAGTGACCAGGTGGTGCGCCATCCGATTTGGCGCAACGTAGCGGGGCTAGACAGGCGCCGTGCACTCCGCCTCCGTCCCGGCCGACATGGCCGAGCTCTGCGCCCGCTACCGCGACGTGGCGTTCGCGATGGCGCGCCGCATCCTCGGCGACGACGTGCTGGCCGAGGACGTCGTCCAGGAAGTGTTCCTGTCCGTGTGGCGCAAGCCGTCGGCCTACGACCCGGCTCGCGGCAGCTTCTCGTCGTGGCTGATGTCGCTGGTCCACCACAAGGCCGTCGACGCCGTGCGTCGGGAGCAGTCGCAGCCCGACCGCCAGGCGCGGGCGGAGCGCGAGCTGACCGGATCGGCCCCGCCCCGGTTCCTCGACGTGGAGGACGTGGTGTGCGACCGCGCCGTCGCCGAACGGGTCCGGCTCGCGCTGTCCGTGCTCCCGGCCGCACAGCGACAGGCGCTGGCCCTGGCCTACTACAACGGCTTCACCCAGCGGGAGATCGCCTCCCTGACCGGCGCCCCCCTGGGAACGGTCAAGACCCGGATGCGCGCCGGCATGGGCCAGCTGCGCCGCGCGCTGCACGAGGTGACCGGGGACAGCCGGGACGCAGAGCTCGCCGACGCCTGACCCGGGTCGCCGCTCAGCCGTCCTGCTGCGCGGCCTGCCGTCGCTCGGCGCCGGTCTCGCCCGCGTAGCCGATGTCCTGGCCGGCGACGCGCCCGACGAACGTCTCGGACTCCCCCGTACCGGTGGTGCTGCCGGCATCCGGTTCGTCGCTGGGGCCTCCGCCCGTGGCGCGGGACAGCGCCTGGGCGTCGTCCGGATCGACGTCTTCCTCCGACGGTCGCGGATCCGGCTCCATGTCGTCCTCCCTCGGTCGGGGCAGCTCGTCCGCGTCGTCCTGCCCGGCACGGCGCCCGCTCAACCACCGCAGCCGCCGCTCCCGGCTTGACGCGGGACGGGCACCGGGTGAAGGTCTCGGAGCCGGTGGAGAGGGAGCGGATACGTGGACGTCGACGTGATCATCGAGATCCCGAAGGGATCGCGGAACAAGTACGAGTTCGATCAGAGCCTGGGCCGGATCCGGCTGGACCGCATGCTGTTCACCTCGACCGGCTATCCGGGCGACTACGGGTTCGTGCCGGACACCCTGGCCGAGGACGGCGACCCCATCGACGTCGTCCTGCTCCTCGACGAGCCGACCTTTCCCGGCTGCCTGGTGCAGGCCCGGATCATCGCCGTCTTCTGGATGCGGGACGAGGAGCGGGCGGACGCCAAGCTGCTGTGCGTGCCGGCGCAGGATCCGCGCAAGGCGCACCTGCAGGAACTCGAGGACGTGCCGATGCACGTGATCGCGGAGATCTGGCACTTCTTCGAGATCTACGAGGCCCTCGAGCCCGGCAAGTCGCTGGCCGGGACCCGCGGGTGGGAGCGGGCCGCCGAGGGCGTGCGCGCACTGGAGGACGCCCGCCGCAGGTTCGCCGAGCACGCCACCGCCGCCTCGGCGTGAAGCGGCGCACGGCCGGCGTCCCGGGGTAACGCCTGACCTAGGCTCGTGAGCACCATGGCCCGCTCGCTGACCCTGCTGCTCATCCGCCACGGCCAGAGCGAGTGGAACGCAGCCGGGCGGATGCAGGGCCAGACGCAGCACGTGCCGCTGACCGCCCTCGGCCGCAGCCAGGCGGAGTCCGCCGCCCGGGAGCTCGCTCCCCTGCGCCCGGGCGCCCTGGTCAGCAGCGATCTCCTCCGCGCGCTGCAGACCGCCGAGCCGTGTGCGCGGTCCACCGGCCTGCCGGTCGCGACCTCGCCGATGCTGCGCGAGCAGTCGTACGGCGTCCTGGAGGGACGGCCTTCCAGCGAGCTGTGGGACGTCGTCGACTGGACCGATCCGCACTGGGCCGCCGAGGGCGGCGAGAGCCTGGCGCAGCTGCACGCCCGGGTTGGGACCTATCTCGAGCAGCTGTGCGCCGAGCCGCCCGCCGACGTGATCGCTTTGGTCACCCACGGCGACACCATCCGGGCGGCGCAGGCGGTGGCGGCCGGTGCCGGGCCCGAGGCGATGCCCGCGGTCACCCCGCCCAACGGCTCGGTGACCCGGCTGGAACTGACCCGATGAAGATCCTGGTGCTCGGCGGCAGCCGGTCGGGCAAGTCGGCGCACGCCGAGCGGCTGCTCGCCGACCGCAGCGACGTCACCTATCTCGCCACGTCTCTCCCGCCGGGCGAGGACGCCGAGTGGGCGGCGCGGGTCGCCGTGCACCGGGCCCGCCGCCCGGGGTCCTGGACGACGGTCGAGACGACCGCGCCTGCCGACCTGGTGCGCGAGGGCACGGTCCTCGTCGACAGCGTTACCACGTGGGTCGCCGCGCTCCTGGACGAATCCGGCGTCTGGTCCGAGCAGCCCGGGGCAGCGGAGCGGCTGGACGCCCGATGCGACGCCCTGCTCGCCGCATGGACGTCGACCCCCGCGCACGTCGTTGCCGTGAGCGACGAGGTCGGCCTCGGGGTCGTGCCGGAGACCCGGTCCGGGCGGTTGTTCCGCGACGTCCTGGGATCGGTCAACCAGCGACTGGCCGGATCCGCCGACGAGGTGTGGTTCGTCGTCGCCGGCCTCCCGCAGCGCCTGCGATGAGCGCGCCGAAGGCGTCGAGTTCCCCTGCGGAGCAGCGTTGAGGTGGACCGGACCGCTCGAGTCGGCCGCCCTGCTCACCGTGCTGCCCATGCC
>JALYMS010000353.1 GCA_030773535.1 Actinomycetota bacterium
TCGCCGAGCCGACGGCGACGACGACGGCCCGGCCCCGGCCGGCGACCACGGTCGTGCCGTCGAAGAGCATGCAGGTGCGGTCGGCGACCTCGGCCCCGGGCGTGGGCTCGATCGACTTGGAGACCGACAGCGACTCCCCGGTCAGATTGGACTCGTCCACCTCCAGGTCGGTCGCCTCGAGCAGGCGGGCGTCGGCGGGCAGCACGTCGCCGGCCCCCACCCGGAGGACGTCGCCCAGGCGCAGGGCGCTCCCGGGAACGTTCTCGACCCCGCCGTCGGTCTCGCGGTCCACGGTCACGTCCTGCTCGAGCAGCAGCGATTCCAGTGCCGTCTCGGCGCGCAGCCGCTGCAGGCCGCTGATCAGGGCGTTGCCGACGGTCACGCTGCCAACCAGGACGGCGTCGGTCGACTCCCCGAGCATCGCCGTCGCCGCCGCGCCCGTTCCAAGGATCGGGGTCAACGGATCGGCCAGCTCGGTGGCCACCGTGCGCGCGAAGCGGGCCGGCACCCGCACCAGCGGCAGGGCGCCGACGGCCCGGACGGGCGCCAGCAGGCGACGCGGTGCCGGCGCGGACGCGTCGGGCAGGTCGTCGAGGCGCCGCAGCACGTCGTCGGGGTCGAGGGCGTGCCAGGGAGTGTGCACCGACGGCGGCGGCACGGGCCGCCGGGCGATCCGGACCGCCGTCCAGGCGCCGTCCAGCATTGCGACGGTGGTCGCGGTCTTGCCGGGCGTCGTCGCCTTGCGCTGCCCGTACCGGGCGCTGCCGACGGCGGCCAGCAGGGCACCCAGGACGTTGCCGGTGAGCGCGGTGCTCACCGACCGCCGGCTGACCGCTCGGGCGAGGGCGGTCGCGGCGACCAGCCGGCACGCCTCGGCCAGCCCCGGCGGGGTCACCAGGTCGGCACCCCAGGCCGGGGCGCGGCCGGCCACAACCGGTGCCACCGCGACGTCGGCGGCCAGCAGGGCGGGGCCGTCTCCCGCGGAGACCACCAGCACGCCGCGCCCGTCGGCCTGCAGCCGGCGCACCGTGTCGGCGAGTACCTCGTCGGGGGAGGTCACCTCGTCGGCCGCTCCGGCGATCTCGCGCGTGCCGACGTGCTCGGTGAGGACGAGCCGGTGGCCGGCCTCGGCGACCGCGGTGAGGAGCGCCTCCGCGTGCGGGTCCAGCTCCGCGGCGACCGTCACCTCCCCGACCCGGCGGCGTCCCTGCAAGAGCGTGTGCACCCGCCCACCCGGGGCGTCCGGCGACGTCCTCGGGGGACCGAGCCGGAGCCGGGCGCCGTTCCCCGGCGGTTGGTCACCGGCGCCCGCCCCGCGCTCGGCGAGGAGCCGGGCCGCCGCCGTCCAGATCGCTGCAGTCTCCCAGCCGTCGGCGTCGGCGGAGGCCTCGAGAACGATGGCTGGTCCGGTGCAGAGCGCGGCAGAGTCGATCACGACCGTGTCGATCCGATCCAGCCGCCGGTAGGCCGAGCCGTCCATCGGCAGGATGTCCCGGCGGCACATCAGCAGATCGGTCGCGGCGGCGAACGAGTCCCGGCCCAGGATGGCCGCCTTCGGGGTCAGCGCCTTGAGCAGATCGGCCGACCGGCCCGGCCGGCGGGTCAGCGGAAGGAGCCCGAGGGCGCCGCCCAGGGCGGTGGGTCCTATCCGTGCGCGGTAGGTCTCGATGGGTCCCCGGGGCATCGGGGCGGGACGGCTCCCCGGCGGTTGGAGCGGTTCGGTGGTGTCCGGTTCCGGATCCGGGCGGCACAATTCCGGCTCGCGCCGTCGCCACACCTGCCGACGGGCCCGGATCTCCAGCGCCTCTTGCACGGCGGCGACCGCGTTGATCGCCGGCACCGACGGGCTCTGGGTGAGCGCGTGCAGGACGGCGCTGGTCCCCGTGAAGACCAGACCGGTGCCGATCGGCCCGATCCGCGCCTCCAGGCCGCGCTTGAGCCAGTGCTGGGAGTCCAGTAGTGCGATCGTGAGCGTGATGTGCCGGGTCAGCGCCGGTACCGGCAGGACCTTGCCGAGGAACGCGGCTCCGACGGCGGCCGTGTCGACCGCCGCGGTGAGGACCGCGGCCAGCAACGGCTCGAGGTCTCCTGGATGGTCCAGGCGCTGCGGGAAGACCTGCTTGGCGCCCCGGGCCTGCTCGATCGCGGTGACGACGCCGACGACCTCCTCGACGGACACCCGCCGGTCGTCGATCCCGACCAGCACCCGCCCGACGACGTCGTTGACGGTCGCCCACTGGACTCCCTCGAGCCGCTCGAGGTGGCGGCGCAGGGCGCGGCGCACCTCGGGCTGGTCGTCGGCGGACGGGGCGGCGACCTCGATGTGCACGTGTCCCCGGTCGGCCCAGATCCGCCGGGTCCGCCGGGCCAGCGGCGGTTCGAACATGCCGCGGGCCACGTCGGCCAGGTGCCGAACGTGCCCGTCGGGAATCGGATCGGAGCCGGTCAGCACCGTGCCGACGGCGCGCGTACCCGAGACCGCGGCCGACTTGGCGAGGTGCAGTGAGCCGCCGGCCACGGCGGCGGCCGTGTCCCCCGCGGAGCGGGCCAGCCGGGCGGCGGCCCGCGTCGGCTCCGCCAGCAGCCCCACCGTGGCCACGGCAGGGATGGACGCCAGCACGGTTCCGGCGACAGCCAGGCGCGTCGCAGTCCTGGCCGCGCTGCGCGCGACCTCGATCCGGGCGAACAGTGCCATCGGCGTCCCCTGGAAAAGACGGTTTGTGCGGGACGCTACGCCGCCCGGACGCGGTCGGCTGGTCGTGCCCGCGCGGCAGCTTTGTCCCGCGGCGAGGACCGCCGGAACGACGCCGCTACCGCGCTGCAGCGCGGCACTCGCTACCGCACCGCGGTCCCACCCTGGCTGCCTGGCCCGGACCGTTGGGGCCCCAACGATTCCTACCGTCGAGGCATGACGTCTGGCCCCGGCGACGATCCGCTCGCATTGGAGCAGCAGGTCTGTTTCGCGCTGTCGGTCGCGGCACGCAACGTCGTCGCCGTCTACCGCCCCTGACTGGAGCCGATGGGGCTGACGCACCCCCAGTACCTCGTGATGCTGGCCCTCTGGCAGCACGGCCCCTTGTCGGTGAAGAGCCTCAGCCGACTCCTGCAGCTCGACCCCGGCACGCTCTCTCCGCTGATAAAGCGCCTGGAGGCGGCCGGTCTCCTGCGCCGCGACCGAGACCCGCGCGACGAGCGAGCGCTCGCCATCGCCCTCACCGACGAGGGTCGAGCCCTCCGCCTGCAGGCCGAGCGCACCCCACCGGCATCGTCGAGCGCCTGGGCATGGAGCGACCGGAGCTGACGGCGCTGCACGGTGCGATGACCCGGGTGATCGCGGCCTCCCAGCGGGCCCTCGAGAAGTCCGATGCCGAAGCTGCGAGCTGACTCACGAGAGTTTGTGCCCCAACTGTTCGTGCCCCTTGTGTTTCTGCCGTAGACAGGGAACGTGACCTCCGACCGACCGGATACACCGCGCGGAACGGATTCCGCTCCGTCGCCCGAGACTCCTCAGCGGCCCGGGGCGCTCCGCTGGCTCTGGTACGCGATGGGCGGCGCACTCCCCGCGCGTCACGCCTCCTGGGTCCTGCACGACACCTCGACCCGGACGTGGGCCCTGCGCCACGTGCTCCGGTCCCTCGTGCAGCTCGCGATCCCCATCGCGCTGGTGCTGATGTTCGTTCCAGGGCCCTTCTGGATCCGCGGCATGTCCGCGCTCGGCGGCGTCCTGCTGGCGCTGTTCTTCTCGCTGGGCTACATGACCGAGACCTTGGAGAACCGGGCCAAGCGGGCCGGATACCCCGCTGGCGCGGCCCAGGCCGCCCGCGACCGGTCCGGCCGCGAGCGCCAGGCCCAGGAGTCCGAACGCCGGCGCAGTGCCGCGCTGCGGCGGGGAGCCCGCTACCGGGAGCGCCGCGGCGACTGAGCGCGCCGGTCACTGCACGGCGGCGGGGTCCATCCACATGACCTCCCAGACGTTGCCGTCGGGGTCGGCAAAGCTGCTGCCGTACATGAAGCCGTGGTCCTGCGGCGGCTGCCATGGCTTGCCCCCCGCGGCGATGGCCGCGGCCATCAGGTCGTCGACCTCCTGCCG
>JALYMS010000354.1 GCA_030773535.1 Actinomycetota bacterium
GCGATGGACCGCACCTCCACTCTCGGCATCTTCGAGTGGTCCGCACCGGACGGCTGCTCCCTCAACGACCGCGAGGCGTGGGCCGCTGCGAACCCCGCCCTCGGCCATCGGATGAGCGAGCAGGCCATCGCCGCCGCGCTCGAGGTCGACCCGGAGGCGGTGTTCCGCACGGAGGTGCTCTGCCAGTGGGTCGAAGCGGTCGAAGCCGCGATCAACCCTCGGGTGTGGGAGGCGCTGACCGACGCGCACGCACCCCGCGGGACTGACCCGGTGTTCGCGCTCGACGTCGCCCCGGACCACTCGACCGCCTCGCTGGCGGTGGCCTGGACCCGGACGGACGGCGCCGCGCAGGTGATGCTCGCCGAGCACCTGCCGGGCGTGGAGTGGATCGTCGACCGGGCCTCGTCGGTGCTGTCGACCTGGGGCGGCCGGCTGATCGTCGAGCAGACCGGCACCGCCGGCTTCCTGCTGCCTGCGCTGGAACGCGCGGGGGTCAACGTCGACCCGGTCGCACGCCGGTTCTACGCCGACGCCTGCTCGGCGCTGGACGCTGCCGTGACGGCCCGGCGGGTGCGACACGGAGGGCAGCCTGAGCTCGTCTCCGCGGTCGCGTCGGCCCGCTGGTCAGCGTCGGGTGACGCCGGTCAGCGGGTGCTGTCCCGCAAGGACGCTCGGGTGTCCCCGCTCGTCGCCGTATCGCTGGCGCTGCACGGATTGAGCACGACACCAGCAAGCACCGGCGGATGGTTCGTGGGCCTATGACCGCCCGCCCCTGTCACCGCTGCAGGCGCAGCGGGAGACGAGGCGCCGTACGACGACCCGCGGGCGGCGCCGCCTTGTTACGGACGCGGCTTAGCTCGTTGTGGCTGAGCTGACCTGTGGCAGCCTCCGCTCATGGCGTGGGAGTGGGTGGCCCCGACGGTGACCGGCGTTGTTGCCCTGGCCGGCATTGGGTCAACGTTCGTAACGGCTTCGCGTGGCAGGGCGCACGCCGAGCGGCTGGCCGCCCAGGGTCACGACCGGGTGGACGCAGCGTCCCGCGAGGCGAGGCGGCAAGAGCGCCTCGGGAGCGCCTACGTTGAGGTCCTCGACATCGCTCAGCAGATCGGACAGTGGGCGCAGTCCCTCAGCCCGATCATGGACACAGTCCCTCCTCAGCCACTGCCACCACTTCCCCCGATTGCGAGTCAGAGCCGCGCGCAGGCCCTTGTTCTCGCCTTCGGCAGCCAGCGCGCGCTCAAGGCGCTTGAGGCGTGGCGGACGTCAGTCCGCGACATCGAGCACGCCCATCACTCGCTACAGCTCGCCCAACGCAGCCTCGAACGTCACGGCGTGACCGGCATCGACGAACCCAACATCTGGTGCAACCTGGGGACAGTGCTGAAGCCGGCCGAGGTCGAGGCTCGACGCCGCTTGAGCGACGTCGTAGCCGCAGACCTCGCGGCGCGGACCCCGGATCAGGAGGCGTGAGCAGGAGGTAGCCCCGCAAGACAGCAACGCCCCGCCCCGGTCGTAGAACCCCGGGTTGCACCGGTAGCGGACCTTCAGCTCGGACACGCCCGGCACGACGATCGCCGGCCGCCCGATCCATGTCCGCCGGACGCCACCGCGCCGACGGGCACGATCCACCCCGAACGACAGAAGCGGTTAGGGACTGTCACTCTTCGTTTCTACCGAGGGCGCGGCAATGCGCCGCCTCGAGCGGGTCCTCGTCGTTGCGGACGAGGAGTTCCGACCAAGGGCGTCGTCCACAGGCTTGTTCACTCCGTCGGGCGACATTTGCGAGTTCGGCCGCATGCGGAGCGGTCGGGACGCCAACCTGCTTGTGGACGTCGCACCGCGGCGTCGGGGTGCGCTGTCGGGCGAATGTCCTTTCGGTTGAGCACCCTGTCCGACCCCGACGCGGGGCCATTCCGAGGAGTCTTCTTGACCACGACGCGCACGTTCGCCGCTCTGACCACTGCCGGGGCCGTTGCGCTCGTCAGTGTGGCTGGTGTGGCACCGGCTACAGCAGCCGCCCCACGCACAGTGCTCAACGGTCATGTCTCCGTGTCCGCCGTCGCTGGAGCGCTGCCCGTCGGCGCAGGAGTCAGCGTCATCCAGTACTGCCCGAAGGGCAGCGACCTGGACCGCGCCGAGACCCGTGCGGCCGGTGAGGTTCACGACGACCGGCTGAGGGTCGCGAGCCAGGAGTACTGGCCGGCCGGGATGGTCGTGCGCTACCGGGTGGCGAAGAAGCTCGATGGCCAGGAGCCGGCGATGGTGCTGACAGCCGCGTTGTGCAAGACCAAGGTCGCGGCGGCGGCGACGAGGCTGCGGGCCGCGGCGAAGACCGATCTGCGGGTGTGGGGCCCGTCGCCTGCGAACGTGGAACTGCTGAACGCGGCCATCGTCGTCGTCACCGACGACCTTGACGCCGACTACATGTTCCGTACCTCGATGCGCGCCGCGGGCGTGAACGAGCATCCTGTCGCCTTGCGCGGGGCGGTCCAGGCCGTGCAGGAGAGCGTCCAGGAGGAAGACGTCAGCGCGGTCGTGGCCGCAGGGCGGACCAACCGCCGGGTGGCGCGCGGGAAGTTCATCTCCATGGTGAACAACTACCTCTTCACCGCGTACCTGGACCGGAAAATCTCCGTGAGCTGACTTCCTCAAGTGCGCCACGGCCCCAGGCGCGGGACCCCCATGGCGACGCGCCGAGGCCACCGCTGTCACCGCATGCTCGAGGACCTTGCCCAACGCCAAGCGCCGCCGCTGACCGGGGCGGGGGGCAGGGATGGTCAGTGGCGGCGCTGGTGCAGGCAGGCGCGGGAGGCATGTACCTGTGGTTGTCGCGCCCGCCTGCCCTGTACTCATCGGCGGGCGAGAGCCGGCCTTGAGTCCTCGGGGACGCGTGTAGCCCCCTCGAGGACCCGGGTACCGGACGCGTAGTGACGTCCTCGACGACCTCACGGCGCAGGTCGCCGCGGACGGGTCGGTGGTGGAGTCGCCGCAGGGCATCGAAGGCGCACCCGGCGTTGGTCGAGGCCCGGCAACAGCGGATCGCGTTGGCCCGCATCCTCGCCGCGCTGCGCCTGCCGGCCGGTGAGGAGTCCGAGGCCGGCGGCGACCGCGCTCCGCAGCGCCGGATGGGCATGCGCGGTGTTTACGGCGTGAGTGGTGTGGCGTGAGGCGCCGGCACGGTCGTGTTGTGGGTGACCCGCTGTTGGCCTGGATCGACTCCCTGTCCTTGCCTCGACCCCGAGTGGGAGCGCATCGCGGCCGACGTGGAAGCGCTCAACCCGGACCCGACCGACGCCGCTCCCGTCGGTCGTGCGTGGCTGGCCTGGCCCGGGCGGTCGGCGTGGGTCGAAGCGCACCGCGGCGACCACAGGTGGGTGCGGTGAGGCCGCCGCCGGCAGGACGACGACTCGTTGGCCGACGTCCCCGAGCGGCTGCGGACCTTCGACCGCGGCTGGCTCGAGGTCGCCGCGCAGAACGAGGACGGCTACGCCGAGGCCCTGTCTGCTGATGACGCCTGGCTCCGCGACCGTCGCGTCCTGGCAGCAGGTCAACGGCTATCGAGGGTCGGTCCTAGAGTGGCTCCGCAGGAATCACGCCGTGCGCTACGACGTCTGGCGCGCGTCCGAGAGGTGGCGCCCCTACACTGAGCGCTGGATGACCCGGCATGAGGACCCGCGATGACCGTCCTCGAGCTGGTCGACGCCCTCGCCCCCCTGCTTCGCGAGCTGCCTCCGTTCGGCGCGCGTGTTCACCAGCGACCATCCGGGGAGCCGGGACCCGCACCGAAGGATGTCCCGCCCTGCGAGAGGTGCGCGGTACCGCTGCGGCGGTGGCCGCGTCATCACGTTGCGTGAATAGGCATCCTGGGCTATGGCGCAGCTCGAATCCTAACTTTTAGGGTGGGCGACGTCCTCGGAGTCTCCTTCTTCCTAAAGGTCCTTTTCATGCCCTCAGCCAAGCTAGACACCGACGCCTCAGCGCGTACAGCCTCCCGCTTTCGACGACGACTGACTTCCCTGGTGACCGCCACCGGCATGGTGCTCTCGATGGGTGCCGCCGCCCTCGTGTCGCCAACCGCTGCACATGCGGCAACTGTGCTGCCGGCGGCGCCGGAGTACCCCTATGTGACCGTCGTTCAGCCCGCCAAGGGCACGTCGGCCACCTTGAACTGGTATCCCGCCTGGAACTACGACGGCACGCAGGGCCCGATCACCGGCTATCAGGTACGCCGATCAGGTGGCGTCCCGTATCGGGACGCAGGCTGGACTAGCGGCGTCCTTGCCCCACAGACCAGTGATGGTACACATCAGAAGTTCGTGTTCACCTACCTCAAGCCGAACACGACGTACGACTTCTACGTCCGGTCTATCAACTCGGTCGGCAAGGGGACAGAGGCGAAGGTCACCTTCAAGACGGCGAGTGTTCCCGGCGCCGTGACGGGACTCAAGACCACCCTTCTCAAGGGCGGCGCCACGCTGGCGTGGCGGGCGCAGTTCGACTGCTCCTACGAGTACTACTACGAGGACTGCAGCGAGAACTACAGCGACGGCGGGTCCACCCTGCTGCACTACCGCGTCTCACGTGACGGCACCGACATCAACGGGATCGGTGCGTGGAGCGGCGACGTGACACCCAGCACCCTGTCGA
>JALYMS010000355.1 GCA_030773535.1 Actinomycetota bacterium
CGACCTCGGTCGGCATGTGCGGCGTGAACAGCCCGGCGGCGGCCGAGCGTCGCTGCACCTCCCGCCGCGCCTCCCACACCGTCGGGTTCATCCGCCCCTGCTCGTCCAGCGTCGGGGCCCACGGGGCACCGACCTTCTGCCGAGCGAGCTCCCCCTCCAGCGGCGCCACCTCCTCGGACAGGAAGCGCTCGTAGCGGGGCAGCAACTCCTGCACCCGAAGCGAAAGGCTCGTCACGTGCTCCATCCGACCCCCAGCCTGATGCCGTTTCGTGCGGCACAGTCTGCCGCAGTCGTTGCGGCACGGTCGCCGAGAAGGCATGGTTCGGCCATGGCGGGACAGGGGTCGGTCGAGGGGCCGGAGGCGCTGGTCCGCCGCTTCTGGCGACAGGTGTTCGACGAACGGGACCTTTCCGCCGCCCGCGGCCTGGTCACCCCGGACTTCCGCTGGCGCGGATCTCTGGGCACCGAGGCCGAGGGCCCCGAGGGGTTCCTCGCCTACGCCGAAGCAGCGCAGGCGGCGATGCCCGACCTCGCGGTGACACTCGACGAGGTGGCGGTGACCGGGTCACAGGTGTGGGCCCGGCTCGGGTTCCGCGCCACCCACCAGGGCGAGCTGCTCGAGCAACCCGGTACCGGCCGGCAGGTCAGCTACGTCGGGCAGGCGGTCCACGACGTCCGGGACGGCAGGCTCAGCCGCGTCTGGGTGGTCGCCGACACGCTGAGCCTCTACCGGCAACTCGTGGACGAGGATCGCCCCCGGACCTGATCTCCACCCAGCCACTGCTGATCGCCCACCCTTCGGCTCGACGCTCACGTCGCGGCATCGCCCCTGCGCGCGGCGCGGCGTCGGGACGCCGAGCCGAGGGCCGCCACCTAGTCATCTGCCTGGTCTGGCATCTCGACGCCGACCACCAGCAGCGGGCCGTGCCCATCCCCGAGGCTGCCCTCGACCCTGACCACCCCGACACTGCCACCGTGCCAGAGAACCTCGCCGCCACCCTCGACGCGCTCGCCCCAGCACGCCGACGCTGGAGCAGTACGTGAGCGCCTCCCCAACGGCACCGCACTTGCCGACGGCAGCCCAGGACCATCAGATTCATAGGCCATCCAGCCGCGTCGAACAGCCAAGCTCTGCGGGCCGCCCCGGTGGAGGCGTCGACGGCAACTCAGGTGCGTCGTCGAGTGAACAGATTTGCCCCCACGACGTCCGAACTCGTGACGCCTTGGTCCTACCTCCAACAGGAACGGCGCATGAGATGAGGATCGCCCTCGCTGACCAACGGTTGGTCGGACGTACGCCCGGAACGACGCTCGCCGGCGCTCAGGATCATCTCCTGAGCCCTCGGCGGCCCCGACGGGCTACAAATACCCGGCCTGGCTCGTGGACCCAGACTTCTTCCCGACCGTCGACTATGAGTGATCGTCGATGATAAGCGGGTCTGCCCTGGGCTTTCGCCGATTGTCGTGACCGGCTGGCGGGTGCTGTGATTGGGCGTTCTGCGGACTTTTTGCGGACTGGCTGCTGACCACGTTCGCTTTCGTCATGGCGGCTCGCCGTGCTTCGGACATTACGTCTCGTCCACCTGGGTTACCCACTCCTCGTACCGGCCCCGGCGCAGCTGGGTGTCGTCGTGCCAGGCGAGCAGGACCTTGCCGACCGCGTGCTGTGCGGTAGCACGCGGCGACCCACCTGGGTGAACATGCGCATCCGGTGACGCCCGGGTGCCTGGGCCACATAGCTCACCCGTTCGTCGTCGACGGGGAGCCGCTGCCGGCCGACGTGGAGGCCGCCGTCGTCCAGGTGATGACCTGCCTGGTCGAGAACGAGCAGGCGGCGCTGGTAATCCCGGCCCGGCTGCTCCCCCGCGTGCACCCGCACTTCCGGGAGGTGCTGCAACTGCTCGCATTGCAGGCCGCCGACGAGGCCCGGCACGCAAGCAGTTCACCCCCGAGGACCTCGACACGATGCAGCTGGTGCGCTGTGCCTTCGACCCCGACGGCATCGCCAACCCGGGCAAGATCTCTCCGACGCCCCCGTGCCCGGTCGAGCCACACGAGGCGAGGGCCCCGCCGAAGGTCGGGTGCCGCAGCTAGACCAAGGATCGCGAGGTTGACGGTCTCGCCGCACTCCTCGGCCCCTGACTGCACATGGCACGGATGATCAGGTCAGGTGGTCCTCCTGCGTCCTGACCTGCCGCCGGCCGCGAGCCAGGACGCGTGCCGGTGAGTCAGGACGGTCGCTCGCGATCATCGACGGTGCGACACCGGTCGTCAGCGCAGGGCCGTGCGGGCGCGCTCGCTGACCAGGTCCACCGCCAGGGTCAGCAGCACGATCGCGACGAGCACCGTCCCGACCGCGGCCCAGTCGAAGGCGGCGATCCGGGCCGAGAGGAGGACGCCGATCCCGCCCGCGCCCAGCAGGCCGACGAGCACCGTGTCACGGATGGCAACCTCCCACCGGTACAGGGCCAGGGCCACGACGGGTCCGCCCAGCGCCGGAAGCACCCCGTAGAGCCAGCCGCCGACCGGCGAGGCGCCCGCCGCCCGCAGCGCGCCCAGCGGGCGGAAGTCCACCGACTCCGCGGCGTCGGCGACCAGCCGGCCGAGCACGCCGAGGGTGTACACGCCGAGGGCCAGCGCTCCCGGCAGCACGCCGGGGAGGAACATGAACAGCAGGACCAGCGCCCACACCGGTGGAGGTACGGCGCGCAGCAGGAGCAGCCCCATCCGGACCAGCGAGCCCGCCGACCGCCGGCCGAATCCTAAGGCCCCGGCCGGGCGGGCGGCGACCCCGGCGAGGAGGACTGAGCCGACGGTGGCCAGGGCGATGGCGATCACCGACATCTGCACGGTGTCCACCGCGGTCGAGGCGATGGCGCGCAGCAGGTCGCCGTCGGTCGCGGGTGGCCAGGCGGCGCCGAATACGTAGGAGAACTGCTCCCGGGTGCGCTCCGAGATCAGGGTGGCCGGACTCAGCGCCAGGAACCACCACGACCACGCGACCAGCGCCAGCGTGCCCAGCACCGCGCTGATCAGCAGCCGGTCGCGGCCCGGCCGGGAACCGCCGGAGGGGCGCGGGGTGGCGACCCGGCGGCGCACCGTCCGGCCGGCGAACTCGGTGACCAGGCAGAGCCCGGCCAGCGCGTACACGCTGGACCACACCTCCTCCCAGCGCAGCGAGAAGAACGACAGGGACAGCTGATAGCCCAGCCCGCCCGCGCCGATGAGCCCGAGCACGACGGCCGAGCGCACGGCACACTCCAGCCGGTAGAAGGAGTAGGCGAGCAGCCCGCCCGCCGCCGGGGGCAGGAGTCCGTACAGCGCCGCGGCGCCCCGTCCCGCCCCGGCCGCCAGCAACGCGTGGTAGCTGCCCCGCGGCACCTCGTCGAGCAGGTCGGCGAACACCTTGGCCGTGATCGCCCCGTACGGGATGCCGATCGCCAGGACACCGACCCACGGGTCCAGGCCCAGCACGTTGACCAGGAGCAGGCCCCAGACCGCCTCGTGCAGCCCGCGCGGCACCGCCAGCAGGGCACGGGTCGTCGTCCAGCCGGCGCGCCGCCGTCCCCACGTGGTCCGTGCGACCGCCACCGCACACAGCGCACCGAGCAGCACGGCCAGGGCCGCGCCCAGCGCGGCGTAGGCCACCGTCACGAGGGTGGCCTCGGCGAGCACCCCGAGGAACCCCCGGTCGTGCGCGGGGGAGAGCGCGGCGCCGGCGAACCGGCCGAACTGTGCGATCCCCGATGGGTTCAGCACCGGGCCGCTGAACAGCCCGGCCCCGGCCAGCGACCAGACCAGCAGCACCAGCGCCGTGATGCCCCACGCCCAGCGCCGCCGGTCCCGGTGCAGGGACGGCGGGCCGGCGGTCACCGACTCCTGGACGGCAGTCAGCGGGTCACTCCGTAGAACCGCTCCAGCTCCGGAACCGACAGATCCGCCGCCGGCGCGTCGAGGGTGATCCGGCCGTCGACGAGGCCGACCACCCGGTCGCAGTGCCGCAGCGCGAGCGCCGGATCGTGCAGGGAGGCCAGCAGTGCACCTCCGCGCCGGACGGCGAGCCCGCCGAGCAGCTCCAGCGCCAGGTCGGCCAGCACGGGATCGAGCGCGGACGCCGGCTCGTCGGCGAGAACCAACTCGGGCTCCTGCACCATGAGCCGAGCCAGAGCGACCCGCTGGCGCTGCCCCCCGGAGAGCCGGTCGGTGCGCTCGTACAGCCGGTCGGCCAGGCCGACCTGGTCCAGGGCCGACCGCACCTCGTCGACACCCCACGGCTGTACCAGCGACCAGGCCGCCCGTGCGGCCGACCAGTGCGCGAGGCGGCCGGCGTTGACGTTGTGCACCACCCGTAGCGGACCGACCAGCTCCAGGTGCTGGTGCACCGTGCCGGTCCGCGCCCGCAGCCGCCGGAGGGCGCGCCGGCCCAGGGCCGCGGGATCGCTTCCCAGGACGCGCACCTCCCCGGCGGTCGGGAGCACGGCACCGTTGAGCACGTTGAGCAGGGTCGACTTGCCCGCCCCGGAGGCGCCGACGACGGCGACGCGTTCGCCTGCGGCCACCGTGAGGTCCACCCCGGCGAGGGCGGTCGTGCCGCCGAAGCGAACCTCGACACCGGTGAGCCGCACGGCCTCGGTCAGTTGATCAGCCCCAGCTCGCGGCCGATCTCCTCGATCCGGTCGTAGTTCGATGCCTCCGTCTCGATGAACGAGCCGGCCCCGAACAGTTCGAGGACTTCGGCGTCGTCCGGGTCATCGGCCGACAGCCCGGTGAAGTACCCGGTCAGTCGGTCGCCCAGGTCGTCCCCGAGCCGGTCGACCGCATCGGGCCCGAGCAGCCAGTGGTAGTCGAAGTAGGCAGGCGTCCGCGCGTAGAGCACCACGTTGGGGTCGACCTCACCGGCCGCCGACCGCGTCGTCCAGACCTGCTCGTTCAACACACCGGCCTCGTAGGTGCCCGCGGCAACGAGGGCCAGGGTCGCGTCGTGGGAGCCGGAGAAACCCGGACCCCCGGGGAAGCCCTCGGGGTCGACGCCCTCCTCCTTGAGGAAGTAGGCGGGCATCAACCGGCCCGACGTCGACGTCTCGCTGCCGTAGGTGAAGCGGCGGTCGGCCAGGGGGGTCAGGTCGTCGGAGGGGCCCAGGCCGGTGGCGGCGTTGACCACGAAGACCGAGTGGAACTCCGCGTCGATGTCGCGCTGCGCGACCGGTACGGAGTCGGGGGTCTGCAGCCGCGCCTGGACGCCGGTCAGCCCACCGAACCAGACGAGGTCGAGGTCGCCGGTGCGGAACAGGGAGACGGCCGCGGCGTAGTCGGTGACCGGCACGTACTCGACGTCGAGATCGAGTTCCTCCGACATCGAGGAGGCGACGGTGCCGTAGAGCCGCTGCAGGACCTCGGGGTCCTGGTCGGGGATGGCGCCGATGCGCAGGGGTCCGGTCGGTTCCCCGGGATCGGACGCGGAGGAGCCCTGGCCGCAGGCGGCGAGCACGGCGGCGAGGAGAACGCCGGTGCCGGCCAACAGGGCGCGGCGGAAGCGACGGGAGAGAGCGGGATTGGGGCCACCCGACCGGGCGACGGAGGCGGGGACCACTACGTCCTCGCGGGGGGCTGGCAAGCGGACATGGGACACCTCCGGGACGAAGGGATGGGGTGTCCATACTGCCGAGCCCGGAGGCCGCTGCACCCGGGGGGCCCGTGCAATCGCCTCCCGCAGCACCAGCCCCCGACCGAGCAGCCACTGGAGGTTCCCCCGCCCTACAAGATCACGAACCGACACACCTCCTGCATGCCGGACAAGTCCATCCGTAACAGTCGACAAGCTTCAACAACTCGGTCGACACGGCTCCGATAATCCGCAACGCCGCCCCTTATTGCCGCCGCTAAGCCCTTCACTCCAAACGGCACGCATGCTGCGGCCCTCCGCCGCCGGCGCGCGCCTTGCGCATCACCGAGCCGTGCTGCGCGGCGAACGCGCGGGCCTCGTCGAGTGAACGAGATTGCCCCCACGCCAGGCGATACCGTCTCGGTGCCCTCGTCGGCCGGAGACGCGATGTCGCCCGCCGTCGTCGCCAACGCAGGTCGCGCCCGCAGCCTCATCCGCGCCGACATTTTCGCTTGCGGCCGCCAGTGTCACGGCCGCCGCGCGCAGTTCCGTACCGGCGCAGCTGTCATCACCCCGCCTGCGCCGCAGTGCGCCGTTGCCGCAGCAGCGGCCCCGGGTTCAATCCGGCGCGGGGTCCCGTCCCGGCCGCCGGCGCCGCTGCGCGCGAGCGTGGACTTCAGCGCCTCGTGAGGACGAAACTTGAGGCAAATCATCGGCCTCCGACATCCATAGGCCGCGGGTCGGGATACCGGTGTCCCTAAAGGCGGCCTCAGGGTCAGGTCCGAAGTCGCAGACCGAAGCCCTCGCTCATCTAGCCCCGGGCTTTCACCGCGCGTGATCGTGTAGGTCGCTCCAGCAGAGCGAAAGGTGCTTCTGAACTGCAAGGATCGGGTGTGTCTAGGACCTGATCAGCGCGAGGGCGGGAGCACCTTTCTGGTGAAGAAGCGTAGCGGGCGATACCCGTCCCTGGCAGTCGATGGACAGGGCTCGAGCGTCGTGCCCAACGCCGGCGCCGTCGTCTTGCTGCGGACCGCGGAGGCTGTCGGTCTGGACGACTTCGCGCAGAACGAGATCTGGTGCGCCATCGTCGCACTCGCCGCCGACCTGACCGCCTGGATGCAGACCCTCGCCCTGGCCGGGCACGAAGCCCGCCGCTGGGAACCCAAGCGGCTGCGCATGCGACTGCTCTCCATCCCGGCACGGCACGCCCGCACCGGCCGCCGCCGCCTGCTGCACCTGGCCTCCACCGCACCCTTCACCGCACTCGCGCTACAGGCCCTCGACGCGCTCACCCGATTGACCCGACCAGCCGTGGCTCCGGCACCCGGCTGACTCCCGGCCTCACCGTCCCAACGACCGCACCGATGCCCGGACCGTGGAACCGGCGCCCACCCGAGCGACATCGGCCGATCCGTCACACCCACATGCCACTCTCACGCCCACGCGGGACCAAAACCCGACGACCATCCAGATGATCATGACCGTGAAAGATCCGGGCTAGCACTCGATCAACGGCGTGTGCGCCGCGCTCGGGGCCCGGCAGAAGTTCATCAAGCCGCACTGCCCCTGGCAGAACGGCAAGG
>JALYMS010000356.1 GCA_030773535.1 Actinomycetota bacterium
AGCACGAGCGTCTGCCCCGTGACCCATCCGGCGCCCTCGCCCAGTAGGTAAGCGGCCGCCTCGCCGACGTCCTCGGGCAGCCCCAGCCGCCCGGCCGGGTACTCGGCGGCCACCTCTGCCTCGCGTCCCTCGTAGAGCGCTCCGGCGAAGCGGGTCTTGACGACCGCCGGAGCCACCGCGTTCACCCGCACGGCCGGCCCCAGCTCCACCGCCAGCTGAGTGGTCAGATTGATCAGCGCGGCCTTGCTGACGCCGTAGGCGCCGATGTTCTCCGACGACCGCAGCCCCGCGACCGAGGCCACGAAGAGCACCGACCCCCCGTGCTCGGCCATCCAGGCCCGCCACGCCTCCTGCACCAGCCCCAGCGCGGAGACGACGTTCGTGTCGAGGATCTTGCGGAACGCGTCCAGGTCCAGATCCGTCAGGGGGCCGTAGACGGGGTTGACGCCGACGTTGCCGACGAGCATGTCCAGGCTGCCGAAGGTGTCGATCGCCGTCCGGACCGCCGCCGCCCGGTGCTGGGCGTCGCCCGCGTGACCGGGCACTGCCACTGCGACGCCCGGTCCGCCGAGCCCGTCGACGGCCTCGGCCAGCGCCTCGGGCTTGCGGGCGGTGAGGACGACGCGTGCGCCGCGGTCCACCAGGCTCCGCGCGATCCCCAGCCCGATACCCCGGCTCCCGCCGGTGACAAGTGCGGTGCGTCCCTCCATCGTTCCCACGCTGCCTCCCCGTCGTCCCGATCCGTCGGGGCCACGGTAGGGCCGGCGGGGACGTCGCCTCCCGTTCAGGGTGCGGCTCCCTCCCGGTGAGCCACGCCACACTCCTAGGCGTTGCGGGGCGCGGACCGGCGGCCCACACTCGCCATCGGCGTCGACGCGCGCGACACAGCCGGTTGCAGCGGGCCGACGCCGAGCAGGACCTGCACTCGAGCGATCCCGCACGACCCTGCGGCCTCCGAGAGGAGATCGCGACCGACGTCCGGTACCCGAACGGGACTGGAACGAGAGGTGCTCCATGCCTGCTTCCCGCAGGCCGGTCCGCGCTGCCGGACTGGCCCCTGCCGCCGCCGCACCCGCACGGCTCCGCGTAGGAGTCATCGGCGCCGGCCGCGTCGGCGCCGTCCTCGGCGCCGCGCTCGACGCCGCAGGCCACGAGGTGGTCGCCGCCTCCGGCCTCTCCGCAGCCTCCGCGACGCGCGCCGCGCGCCTGCTGCCCGGCGTTCCGCTGCTCCCTTCCGACGAGGTGGTCGCCGTCGCCGACCTGGTCGTGCTGGCCGTGCCCGACGACACCCTGGCCGGACTGGTCGCCGGCCTCGCGGAGACCGGCGCCTGGCGGGCTGGTCAGCTCGCGTTCCACACGTCCGGCGCGCACGGGCTCGGGGTGCTCGGCCCCGCCGAACGGGCCGGCGTCCTGCCCCTGGCGCTGCACCCGGCCATGACCTTCACCGGCGCCCCCGAGGACGCCGACCGCCTGACCGGTGCGCCCTTCGGCGTCACCAGCCGGGAGGAGCACCGTCCGGTGGCCGGGACCCTGGTGCTGGAGATGGGCGGCGAGCCCTTCTTCGTCGCCGAGGAGGACCGGCGGCTCTACCACGCGGCATTGGTCACCGGCGCCAATCACCTGGTCACGCTCGTCGCCGAGGCCGCGGACCTGCTGCGGGCCGCCGGGATCAATGACCCCGGGCGCGTGCTCTCCCCGCTGCTGACCGCCGCGCTGGACAACGGCCTGCGCCGCGGTGACCGCGGGCTGACCGGCCCGGTCAGCCGGGGGGACGTCGGGACCGTCGCCGAGCACCTGGCGACCCTGACCGACCGCGCACCCCGGTCGGTCGCCGCCTACGTGGCGATGGCCGAGCGGACCACCGAGCGGGCGCTCACCTCCGGCCGGCTCAAGCGGCACGAGGGTGCTCCGCTGCTCGACCTGCTGCGGGCCGCGTCCTCGTCGACGCCCGACGGCGACCCGGCGGGCTCCCGATGACGACGACGGCGACATCGGCTCTCCGCACCGCCGCCGGGCGGCCGGTCGTCGCCGGAACGGCCCCGGACCTGCGTCGCGTGCTCTCCCCGAGGCCCGCCCCGGTGGCGCTCGTGCCCACCATGGGCGCTCTGCACGACGGCCACCGGGCGCTGGTCCGCGCCGCGAGGCAGCGGGCCGCGACCGTCGTCGTGTCGGTCTTCGTCAACCCGACGCAGTTCGGCCCGGGTGAGGACTTCGACCGCTATCCACGCACCTGGGACGCCGACCTCGCCGCCCTGACCGAGGAGGGCGCCGACGTGGTGTTCCACCCGGGCGTCGACGAGGTGTACCC
>JALYMS010000357.1 GCA_030773535.1 Actinomycetota bacterium
GTTCATTGGTGGTGCTACACAGGGGATCTGATCACACCGCGTTTCAACCATGTCGTCGTGTACACGCCGGAAGAATGACCGAAACCATCGGCAGCCCCCGCGACCGTTGATCACCAGCGGACTGGCGCCCGGGTTGGCGCCGGTAACCATGCGCGTCGCCGAGCCGGGCCACTCATCGCCATGAAGCTGACTCGAGGAAACGACGAAACCCGCCCCGACCAATGGCCGGAGCGGGTATCTGAGGAGTGGAGCTAAGGGGATTCGAACCCCTGACCCCCACACTGCCAGTGTGGTGCGCTACCAGCTGCGCCACAGCCCCTTGCCGACCCGGTCTGGTGTGCCCGGGCCGCGGATCACTGTACAGCCCGGCCGAGGGACACCCGGGCAGGGGTGAGGCGCGTCAGACGTGCACGCCCCGCGCTCTGAGCCAGCCGATCGGGTTGATCCGCTCGCCGTCCTCGCCACCCTGGTGCACCTCGAAGTGCAGGTGGGGACCGGTGGACTGGCCCCGGTTGCCGAGCAGCGCGATCGTCTCTCCGGCCTCCACGTACTGCCCCGGCTTCACGAGGATCTTGTCCATGTGGCCGTAGACGGTGACATCGCCGTTCTCGTGGAGGAGGTAGACGGCCAGGCCGAAGCCGCTGGCGGAGCCCGCGCGCAGGACGACGCCGTCCGCGGCTGCGTACTCGGGCGTGTGCATGGGGGCGGCGAGGTCGATGCCGTAGTGGAAGGCGCCCCAGCGGGCTCCGTAGCCGCTGGTCAAGCGCGCCCCGTCGACGGGGAGGACCGCCTTGGGCCGGGCGGCCTCGCGGGCCGCCTCCTCGGCCGCAGCCTGCGCCTCGGCCCGCGCGGCGCGGGAGGCGGCCACCTCCTGCAGGCGCACCTGCGCCTCGGCCACGGTGATGGAGGCCTGGGGCTTCATCTCCACCGCGGCCTCCCCGGTGAGCAGCGACTGCTGGGCGGCGAGGACCGAGGTGCCCTCGGCCGACGCCTGGGGAGCACCTGGGACGCTCAGGACGGCGGCGGCCAGGCCACCGGCGAGGAGGGCGCTGAGCAGGAGAGCGGGACGGCGGCGCGTCACCGGAGCAGCCGGGCCGCGCCGGTGGCCGATCGCGCGGGAGGAACGAGACGGGCGGACGGTTGCCAGGAGGTCCGTGGGAGGGACCTCGTGGGCGGATCGTTCGGCCATGCACCTGCCTGCCAGCTCGGGGGGAAGACCCGCTGCGACGAGTTTCGGTCTGACCGCCATACAAACAGTGCGTGACGCTTCCGTGACCACCCGTACGGCGCGCCGTCCGGGACACGCCGTGCGACCTGTCTCACAAACATCGCCCGTGCCAGTGCGACTCGCTCGGATGGAATTCCGGCCGGACCCACGCCCCGCTACTGTGACGGCGCACCACCCCGTCCACCGTTCCGCTCCAGGCACCGGCCACCGGTCGGGGCGACTGGTTTGGGAGGCGGCCGCTGGGGGCAAGTTCTTCCTCCGCGTGAAACAGGCGCGCCGTGCCGACACGCTGCACCCGCGGGCGACCGCACGCCGGCCCATTTGCGCGGCAACCGCTGGACCCCTGTACTGATGGAACAGCGCCGGGCCGGAACTCCGGACGGCAGCGATGGACCCTGCCCGGGAACGGGACGACGAGCGACGAGATCCTGAGGAGGGATGCGATGACACAGGTCGACCTCTTCGGCCCACTCCCCTGGCCTTCCGGAACGCCCAACGCTCCGGGCGCCACGGCGGAGACAGCCGATACCAGAACGGCCGACCCTGCCATCGCCCCACCCGTTCCCCTCGACCTCGCCGCCCGGATCGCCCTGGCGGCCATCCCGAACGTCGTCGCCGTGGCCTCCGGCTGCCAACCGCTCAGCAACGAGACGCTGGGCCAGCACGCCGAACAGCTGGCCGTGCCCACCTACGACCGCGCCGCGCTGACCCCCGCCGTCGTCCATTTCAGCGTGGGCGGGTTCCACCGGTCCCATCAGCTCCTCTACTTCGACGAGCTCGCGCAGCGCGGGATCAGCGACGGCTGGGGCGTCATCGGGGTCGGGCTGCACAACCGCAAGATGAAGCGCGCCCTCGCGCCGCAGGACCACCTCTACACCGTGGTCGAACGCAGCCCCGACGGTGAGCGAGCTCGCGTCGTCGGAGTGATGCTCGACTACCACTTCGCTCCGGACGATCCAGCCGTGGTGCTCGACGTCCTCACCGACGAGCGCACCCGGATGGTGTCGCTGACCATCACCGGCAGCGGCTACCGGCTAGACCCGCAGAGCGGCACGTTCGACCCTGACTGCCCCGACATCCGCTGGGACCTCGAGGAGACCGCGCTGCCGCGCACCGTCTTCGGGTTCCTGGTCGAGGCGCTGGACCGCCGCCGCCGCGCCGGGCTGCCGCCGTTCACGGTCGTCTCCTGCGACAACATGCACCGCAACGGCGAGGCGACCCGTGCGGCCGTCGTCGGCTTCGCCCGCCTCCGCAACGAGGTCCTCGCCCGCTGGATCTCCGACCGGGTCTCCTTCCCGAGCAGCATGGTCGACCGGATCACGCCGCACACCACGACCGAGCAGCGCGAGGCGGTGGCCGCGCGCTACGGAGTCGACGACCGCTGGCCGGTGATCACCGAGCCGTTCTCGCAGTGGTTCATCGAGGACGACTTCTGCAACGGGCGGCCGCCGCTGGAGCACGTCGGCGTGCACTTCGTGGATGACGTCGCCCAGTACGAGCTGATGAAGACGCGCCTGCTCAACGCCAGCCACTGCGCGCTGGGATACCTGGGCTCGCTCGCCGGGTACGAGAGCATCGATCAGCTCATGGCCGATCCACTCTTCGCCGGCTACGCCGCCAAGCTCATGGATCTCGAGGTCGCTCCGCTGCTGCCCCCGCCCGCCGGGATCGACCTGATGGAGTACCGGAGCACGCTGCTCAAGCGGTTCGCCAATCCCGCCATCGCCGACCAGCTGCACCGGCTGTGCCGGCGCGGCTCGACGAAGATGCCGCATCACCTGCTGCCCTCGCTGCGGCAGGCGCTCGACGAGGGCCGTCCCCATCGGCTGCTCACCCTCGCCGTGGCGGCGTGGTTCCGCTACCTCCGGGGCACCGACGTCGACGGACGCCGCATCGAGGTCGACGACCCACGTGCCGAATTGCTCGGGACGCTGGCCCGGGCAGGAGGCGCCGACCCGCGCCTGCTGCTCGGGGTCACCTCGGTCTTCGGCGACCTCGGGAAGCGACCGACCTTCGTCGAGGAGCTCGGGCGGGCCCTGGCGGAGCTGGACCGCGACGGGGTCCGCGCCACGCTCGCCGCCGCGCTGACCGTGCCCGTGGAGCCGTTCCTGTGAGCGGCATCCCGCCCATGAACCCGAGGAGGCCCCACCCGATGCCGCACGACCTGACTCCGCGGCTGGCGCGGGTGGAGATCCTGCTCTGCGACGCCGACGGCAACCTCTTCCCGTCCGAGGAGCCGGCGTTCGACGCATCGGTCGAGGTGACCAACGCCTTCCTCGCCGAGATCGGCAGCGACCGCCGGTTCACGGCGCTGGAGCTCCGGCTCGCCACCACCGGGATGAACTTCCGGACCACCGCGCTACGCCTGGCCGCCGAAGCCGGGAAGCCCGACGTCGACGTCGAGCCGTGGGTCGCCGCGGAGAGGCGTGCGGTCAGCGACCACCTGGCCCGGACCCTGCAACCGCACCCCGCGACCTCGAGCGCGCTGACCACCCTGGCCGAGCGGCTGCCACTCGCCGCCGTCAGCTCCAGTGCCCTCGCCCGGCTGGCCGGCTGCTTCACCGCCACCGGGCTCGACGAGCTCATCCCGCCGGAGCGCCGATTCAGCGCCGAGGACTCGCTGCCCGTCCCCACGAGCAAGCCCGATCCCGCCGTCTACCTGCACGCCTGTGAGCAGCTGGGAATCTCTCCCGAGGCCGGGCTAGCCGTCGAGGACTCCGTCGTCGGCGCCCGATCCGCCGTCGCCGCCGGCTGCCCGACGCTCGGGAACCTCCTGTTCGTGCAGCCGGCCGAACGCGCCGAGCGCGCCGCCGCCCTGGAGGCGACCGGTGTACTGGCGGTCGTCGAGACCTGGCAGGACGTCGCCGACCTGCTCCTGCCGGCGCCCGCCCGCTCCAGCCGGCACGTCATCGCGGGGGTCGCCCGATGAAGATCGTCTACAGCGCCTTCCGCGGGCACTTCTCCGACAGCCCCCGGGCGATCTACGAGGCACTGGTCGCCCAGGGCGCCGAGGCCGACCACACCTGGGTCGCCGCTCCGCACCTGGCCGCCACCTTCCCGGACGATCTCGCGACGGTGAAGTTCGGCAGCCCGGAGTGCATCGCGGCCCTCGAGGCCGCCGATCTCGTCGTCTCCAACGACCACATCCCGTTGGACTGGGAGAAGCGGCCCGGGACGACGTACCTGCAGACCTGGCACGGCACGATGCTCAAGCGGATCCACAACGACGTCCTCTGGGCGCCGGAGGGCCGGCTGGCCTACCTGGAGCAGGACATCGCCCGCTGGGACCTGCTGCTCTCGCCGAACTCGGTGAGCACCGAGCGGTTGCGCCGGGCCTTCGGCTTCCGCGGGCCGATTCACGAGACCGGCTTGCCGCGCAACGATCTGCTCAGCAGCCCACAGCGGGACGAGGTCAGGGCCGCCACGCGCGCCGACCTCGGCATCTCCGAGGGACAGAAGGTCGTCCTCTACACGCCTACGTGGCGCGACGACCTGGTCTTCAAGCGAGGGAGCCAGGATTCGACCAGTGCCCAGGACTTCGATTGCCCGCTGGACCTCGAGGACTTCGGACACCGGCTGGGCGGCGACCACGTCCTGCTGCTGCGCCTGCACAACATGGTGATGGACCGGCTGGAGGTCGCGGAGGGCTCGGTCGTGCGCGACGTCTGCAGCCACCCCGACATCCGCGATCTCTATCTTGCCGCGGACATCATGATCACCGACTACTCGTCCACTATGTTCGACTTCGCCATCACCGGCAAACCGCTGCTGTTCTTCGCCTACGACCTGGAGTACTTCCGGGACGAGTTGCGCGGCTTCTACTTCGACCTCGCCGAGGTGGCGCCGGCTCCGCTGATGCGGAGCAGCAAGGAGATCATCGACGCCATCGCCGACATCGACGGACTGGCCGCGGATCACCGGGACCGGTACACCCGGTTCCAGAAGACCTTCACCCACCTCGAGGACGGCGCCGCCACGCAGCGCGTCCTCGATCTCCTCTTCCCGTCCGGCGTACCCGCGTCGGGCGGCCCAATGAACCACCCCACCACCCCTGAGGGAGATGAGAACCGTGCGGACCACTGATCGAGTTCTGAACAACGTCCTGCGGGGCCGCTCCCGTGCGGCGCGCTCGCACACGCCGCCGCTGCAGGTGGTCATCCTCGCCGCCGGCATGGGCACCCGTCTGGGCCGGGACTACCCCAAGCCGCTCACGCCACTGGACGACGGGCGAAGCATTCTGCAGCGCCAGCTCGACGGGCTGCGGTCGGTGCTCGGCGCCGACGTCCCCGTCACGGCCGTCGTCGGGTTCCGCTGCGAGATGATCATGCGGGCCGCGCCCGACCTGACGTTCGCCTACAACCCCGACTTCGCCACCACGAACACGTCGAAGAGCCTCTTGCGCGGTCTGGGCACGTCACGGGAGGGCGGCGTGCTCTGGCTCAACGGCGACGTCGTCTTCGATCCGGCGGTCCTCGAGCTCGTGCTGCCTTTCCTGCAGAGCGGGCAGAGCTTCGTCTGCGTCGACACCAACACGGTCGCCGAGGAAGAGGTCAAGTACACCCTGGACCGCGACGGTTTCGTGCAGGAGCTGTCCAAGACCGTCGTGGGCGGCCTCGGGGAGGCCGTAGGCATCAACTACGTCTCCGCCGACGACAAGGCCGCTCTGCTGGAGCACCTCGACCGGTGCGGGGACGGCGACTACTTCGAGCGCGGCATGGAGACCGCCATCGAGGACCGCGGTCTGCGCTTCCGGCCCGTCGACATCTCGGAGTTCGCCGCCGTCGAGGTCGACTTCGAGACCGACCTCGCGCGCGCCAATTCGCTGCTGCCCGGCAACCCGATGAACGTGGTCGCCGAGAGCGTCTGACCTTCCTCCTAGGGGCGGGCGGCGGGCAGCACGTCAGCCGTCGCCCGCCACCCGACTGAGGTCGTCGGCGATGTCACGGGCATTGTTGCCGGCATCGAAGGCGACCTGCGCCTCGTCAGCCGTTCCGTACAGCAGCAGCAACGACGAGTGCAGCCGTCCCTGGTCCTCCGCCAGCGGCACACCGGCCGAGAGCTGCGCCTGGTCGATGGATGCCTGGTCGCCGGTCAGGCCGACGAAGGAGATCGGCAGGTCGGCGTCGAACCGGCTGAGGTACTCGGCGAGCACCTCGGGGGTGTCGACGGCCGGGTCGGTGGTGACGAACACGACCTTCACGCGGGAGACGATGGCGGGGTCGAGCCCGCGCAGCGCGACGGCGATGTCGGCCATCGTGGCCGGGCAGATGTCGGGGCAATTGGTGTAGCCGAAGAAGAGCAGCGTCGGACTTCCGGCAGTGGCGGTCTGGAAGTCGTAGGGCGCGCCGGTCGTGTCGGTGAGGGTGAACGCCGGCCGGCGGTATGGCTCGACCAGGTCCAGCCCGGCGTAGCGGTCCTGAGGCGCCTCGACGGCGGCCGGCGCCTCCGCATGTTCGTGGACGTCCTGACCTGCCGCCGGGCTCGAGCACCCGGACAGCGCCAGGGCGACGGCCAGTGCGACCGCCGGCAGCACAGGGCGGACACGACGGCGGACAGCAGGGCTCACGAGGACACGGTACGTCGATTCGCGCGCACTCCCAGGACCACAACCTCCGATTGCCAACAGCAGGGCGAGGGACGCCACGAAAAAGAGCCAGGGCGCCTGGGTTCGCCGTCATGGAGGCGCGCCCGTGCTCCGCAGCCGTCTCCGTCGCCGGCGCGGCCGTAGGGCCGGGCCCAGTGGCGGAACTGGTGGCGCCCGCAGCGGAGCCGCCGGCCAGAACCTGCACCGGTGCTGACACTCGGGCTCCTCCAGGCCCGCGAAGGTCGATTCGATCCACGCGGACTCGTTACAGCAAGAACTCCTGGAACTGGCCCGGTCCGATCCCACCGCCCTCGTCGGCCCGGAACTCCACCACCGGGACGTAGGCACAATGGCCGGCCGGCAGGCAGCACAAGACGCCCGCCATCAGTACCGCGACGCGCGTTCCGCGATTCCTGCTGCGCTGCGCACGACGCCAGCCACGGACTCATCTTCGTCGCCCGACGGCCGCACGGAGGCGCTGCGGGCCCGTCCGGATGCCCCGGCGGCGTGAGATCTCCGCCTCGCCGGCGCGACGCCTCCTCCCATGGAGCGAGGCCCGTCGGCCGTGTCTGCGCTGCCACCTATGCTCCCCGACGGCCCTGCGTCCGCCTACCGGTGTGACGGCGGCCGGATCCAGACCTCGAGACGGAGCTCCCCGTGCCCTTCAGCCTGACCCCCAAGGACTCGAGCTTCTACCCACTGTTCACCGCCTCGGCGGAGAACCTCGTGGCGGCCACGGAGGTCCTCGGTGAGTTCGTCCACGACCACGCGCGCCGGGCGGAGCTCGCCGCCCGGCTCCGCGACCTGGAGCACGCCGGGGACCAGTCGACGCACGCCATCTTCCGGCAGCTCAACACCAGCTTCGTGACGCCGTTCGACCGGGAGGACATCTACCCGGCTGGCCAGCAACCTCGACGACGTCATGGACTTCGTCGAGGCGGCCGCTGACCTGGTGGTGCTGACGGGCCTGGGCACCCTCCCGGCGGAGATGCACCAGCAGGTCGAGCTCCTGCAGCGCGCTGCCCAGACAACCGCGGAGGCGATGCCGCGGCTGCGCTCGCTCAAAGGCCTCTCGGACTACTGGATCGAGGTCAACCGCATCGAGAACGAGGCGGACAAGCTCTACCGCCGGCTGCTCTCCCGGCTCTACAGCGGCGAGTTCGACGCCCTGGAGATCCTGAAGCTCAAGGAGGTGGCCGACCAGCTCGAGGAGGCGGCCGACGCCTTCGAGCACGTGGCCAACGTGGTCGAGACGATCAGCGTCAAGGAGTCCTGATCCCGCATGGACGCGGCCTTCATCGGTCTGGTCGTCATCGTCCTGGTCGCCCTGACGTTCGACTACACCAACGGTTTCCACGACGCCGCGAACTCCATCGCCGTCGCCGTGTCGACCAAGGCACTCACCCCCCGGGTGGCCCTCGCCCTGGCCGCGGTGATGAACCTCGTCGGCGCGCTGCTCTCGACCGAGGTCGCCAAGACCGTCGGGGCGGGGATCATCGACCCCCCGAGGGGGGCAACGGGCTGGAGATCGTGTTCGCCGCCCTCATCGGCGCCATCACCTGGAACATGATCACCTGGTGGTACGGGCTGCCCTCGTCGTCGTCCCACGCGCTGATCGGCGGCCTCGCCGGGGCTGCGCTGGCGGCATTCCACTCGGTGCAGTGGATGGGTGTGTTCGAGAAGGTCATCGTCCCGATGATCGTCTCGCCGCTGGTCGGCTTCGGGCTGGGCTACCTGTTCATGCTGACCCTCCTGTGGACGTTCCGGAACAGCAACGTCAGCAAGGCCAACCGCGGGTTCCGCTACGCGCAGATCTTCAGCTAGGCCACGATGGCGCTGGGCCACGGCATGCAGGACGCCCAGAAGACGATGGGCATCATCACCCTCGCGCTGTTCACGGCCGGCGAGATCGACACCTTCGAGGTGCCGTTCTGGGTCGTGCTGGCCGCGGCGGCCGCGATCAGCGCCGGCACCTACGCCGGCGGGTTCCGCATCATCCGCACGATGGGACGCCGGATCATCCAGCTCACGCCGACCGGTGGCTTCGCCGCCCAGACGGTGGCGTCCGGCGTCATGGTCACCACGGCGACCGTCTTCGCCGTCCCGGTCTCGACGACGCACATCACGACCACCTCGATCATGGGCGTCGGATCGACCCGCCGGCTCTCCGCGGTGCGCTGGGGCGTGGCAGGCAACATCGTGGCGGCGTGGGTGGTCACCCTCCCGGCCGCCGGCGCCGTCGCCGCGGTCGCGTACTTCCTCACCCACGCCGTCGTCGGCTAGGTCCCCGCCCGTGACGGATGCGCATCCGGCACCGGTCGCCCTCGGCACCGCGCGTGGCCGGTGGCTGGTGGCCGTCACGGTCCTGGCCTCGGGCATGGCGTTCGTGGACGCCACCGCCGTCCAGGTGGCGCTGCCGGCCATCGGCCGGGAGCTGGACTCGTCGCTGTCCGGACTGCAGTGGACGATTTCCGGTTACAGCCTCGCCCTGGCGTCGCTCATCCTGTTGGGCGGCGCGCTGGGTGACCGCTACGGGCGGCGCCGCGTCTTCCTCGTGGGGGTCGCCTGGTTCGCGGCGGCCTCGCTGGTTTGCGGCCTCGCGCAGACGACCGGCCAGCTGGCGGCCGCCCGGGTGCTGCAGGGGGTGGGCGGCGCCCTTTTGACCCCTGGCAGCCTGGCCCTGATTCAGTCCTCGTTCCGGCCCGGTGACCGGGCGAAGGCGATCGGACTGTGGTCGGCGCTGGCGGGCATCGCCGGTCTGATCGGGCCCTTCCTCGGCGGAGCACTGGTGGACGGGCTCAGCTGGCGGCTGGTCTTCCTGCTCAACGTCCCGGTCGCGGCGCTGGTTCTGGCCGTCGCCGGCCGGCACGTCCCGGAGAGCCGGGACGGCGGGAACCACGGGCGCTTCGACGTGCTGGGCGCCGCCCTGGGCGTCCTGGCTCTCGGCGGGACCACCTACGCACTGATCGCGGCGGGCGAGGAACTGCAGCGTCCCGACGTCCTGGGCTCCGCCGCGGTCGGTCTCGCCGCGGGGGCCGGCTTCGTCCTGCGGGAGCGCCGGACGGCGGATCCCATGCTGCCCCTCGGCCTCTTCGCCGACCGGCAGTTCACCGGAGCGAACCTGACAACCCTCGCCGTGTACGCGGCCCTGGGCGGCAGTTCGCTGTTCCTCGTGCTCCAGCTCCAGACGGTGCTCGGCTACGACGCGACCGCCGCCGGCGCCGCGATGCTGCCCGCGATCCTGCTCCTCACGCTGCTCTCCCCGACAGCGGGCTCGCTGGCCACTCGGCTCGGACCGCGGCTGCCGATGACCGTCGGACCGCTGATCACGGCGGCCGGCACCTTCTGGCTGGCCGGCGTGGACGGCGGAGCGCCCTACCTGCTCGAGGTCCTACCGGGCTCCCTGCTGCAGGGCCTGGGCATGGCCGTCACCGTCACCCCGCTCACGGCGACCGTGCTGGCCGCCGCACCGGACGCACTCGCGGGCGTCGCCAGTGGCGTGAACAACGCCACAGCCCGGGCTGCGCAGCTGCTGGCGGTAGCGGCGCTGCCGGTCGCCGTCGGGCTGTCCGGCGACGACTACGCGCAGCCGGCCGCCTTCACCGCGGGCTATGCGGACGCCATGGTGGTGTGCGGCGCCGCATTCGTGGTCGGCGGCGCGATCTCCTGGTGGACCATCCGGAGCGACGTCCTGCGGTCTGGTCCCGAAGGGTGAGACGCCCCGCGGCATATCTCCATCGGTCTGGTAGACATAGACCCATGGCGGCGACGGCGGTGCTCCTCGTGGGGCGCATCCACGTCGACCTGCAGCGTGTCTGCACCGCCACCTGTCCGGGCTGCTGAGCCCCGCGCCGAACGCGCGCACCCCCTCTTCCCCTCAGCGAGAAGTCGCGCCCCCGCGCGCGCCTCCAGCCCGTGAGACTCGGAGTACAGCACCGTGAAGACCCTCGTCCTGATGGCCCTCGTCGGCCTCGGCGCGCAGCTGGTGGACGGCAGCCTGGGCATGGCCTACGGCGTCACCTCGACGACCCTGCTGCTCGCCATCGGCAGCAATCCGGCGGCCGCCTCGGCCACCGTGCACTTCGCTGAGATTGGCACCAGCCTGATGTCCGGGCTGGCCCACTGGAAGTTCGGCAACGTGGACTGGAAGGTCGTCGCGAAGATCGGCCTGCCGGGCGCCCTAGGCGCCTTCGCGGGCGCGACCGTGCTGTCCAGCCTCTCCACCGCCATTGCCGCTCCGGTGATGTCGCTGATCCTGCTGACGCTCGGCGTCTACCTGCTGGTGCGCTTCACCCTCCGGGGCATCGACCGCCGGCACCTCGGCAAGCCCATGCGCAAGCGATTCCTGGGCCCGCTCGGTCTGGTCGCCGGTTTCGTCGACGCGACCGGAGGCGGCGGCTGGGGCCCCGTCGGCACGCCTGCCATCCTGGCCAGTGGCCGGATGGAGCCGCGCAAGGTGATCGGCTCGATCGACACCTCCGAGTTCCTGGTCGCCCTGGCCGCGAGCCTCGGCTTCCTGCTCGCGCTCGGCTCGCAGGGCGTGGACGCCACCTGGGCCCTCGGCCTGCTGCTCGGTGGCCTGGTCGCCGCGCCGCTGGCCGCCTGGCTGGTCCGCCACGTCCCCCCGCGCCTGCTGGGGTCGCTGGTCGGCGGCATGATCATCCTGACCAACACGCGCACCCTGCTGCGCAGCGAGTGGATCGACGCCGCCGACCCGGTGCGCTTCGCGGTCTACGCGGCGCTCGTCGTCATCTGGGTCGCGGCCGTCGTCCACTCCTTCCGCGAGTACCGCAAGGACCGGCTCGTGGAGTCGGCCGAGGCCGTGGGCGCGGTCGCCGAGCGGAACGCGTCGGCCGACGCCGTGGCCGACGCTTCCGTTGCGGCCGGTCGGCCCGGAGCCCCTCCGTCTGATCCCCCTCGGTAGGGGCCAAAAGCGTTCTTTTGGCCCCTACCGAGCGGGGGACGCAGGTCAGACGGCGCGGCGGCGCGGCAGTTCCGGGACCTGCGGAAGGGGCGTGGACCGAGCGGCGGCGAGCACCATCTGCGGCGACCGGGGCAGCCCCCGGCGGGTGCTGAGTCGCAGCGCCCGCGCGCCGGTCAGCACGTCCGTGGCCGGCGGGACGACGAGGAGGTCGGCGCGGCGCGTCCCGCCGTCCCAGGTCAGGCAGACCGCCAGCGGGTCCATGCTGCGGAAGCCGCCGGTCCGCACGATCCGGCCCTGGACCAGGAGCTTGCGGGGAACGGGCGACCAGGCGTCGAGCGCGTAGGTGAAGCGCTCGATCCGCACTCCACGACGGTCGAGTTCGGCGATCAGCTCAGGCAGCTCGACGGCGAGGTCGTGGCTGCGCGGGAACCAGCCCCCGTCGAAGGCCGAGTCGCCCGACCCGGCGTCCGCACGAAGGCTCACCCGGACGTCGATCCCGGCCCGGAATCCGTCGTCCAGAACCGTGCGGGAAATCGTCGCCATGGGCGTTCGGCTGCCTCTCGTCGCTCGCTGCGGACCGTCGGCAGACGGCCCCGAAGGGAACCTACGGCGAGGTTCCTGTGCATCTCGGCGAGCCGGGCGCGGGCGGGTCGGCGGGGTTCGGCTGGTCGTCACGACCTGTGCCCGACCCGCCACCCCCCTCCCCCGTTGATCATCGTCTGCGTGCTCCGTGGCACGCCCGCGCGCGGCGTGTCGCCGGGCACACAAGCGATGATCAACTCGGGGGGCGTCAGGCCGGCTTGGGCTTGCGGTTCTTCGCCTTGCCGCGCTCGGTCTGGTCCAGCACCACCTTGCGGATGCGGACGGTCGCCGGGGTGACCTCCACGCACTCGTCCTCGGCGCAGAACTCCAGCGCCTGCTCCAGGTTCAGGATGCGCGGCGGGATCAGCCGCTCCAGCTCCTCGGAGGTGGACTTGCGCATGTTGGTGAGCTTCTTCTCCTTGGTGATGTTCACGTCCATGTCGTCCG
>JALYMS010000358.1 GCA_030773535.1 Actinomycetota bacterium
GCGCCGGCGACGGCGGAGAGGGTCGCCGCCGCGGCCAGCGCCGGTCCGCCGAGGAGGCTGACCGGCCGGCCGGCGTAGTTGGTGCGCCGCCACAGGTTTCCGGCCGGCCGGGTCGTCAGTACCGCGGCCCCGGCGAGCGCGGCCCTCGCGGCCGCGGCGCCGGCCAGGGCCAGAACTGCGTTCCGTCGTCGCCGCGCGGTCCCCTGACCAGGGCTCCTGGTCCGACGACCGCTGCTCACGGCGCGGCGGCGGGCAGTGGCGGGACCGGCTGGGCGTCCTCCCCGGCGCCGTACCGACCGGAGGTGCCCTCCGCCTCGCTGCCGAGGGCCAGCACGGTGCTGATCCGCCCGGCCGCGGACCCGACGTTGTCGACGGTGGACACCGCGACCGACAGGTTCGGATCGGCCCGGAGAACGCCCACCAGTCCGCCTTCCTGGGCAGAGTGGGCGTCGCCGGCGACCACTGCGCCCGATCCGGCCGCGTCGAGTGCGGTCACCAGCTCCACCAGCGTCGCGTTCCGTTCGGCGGCGTCCTCGCCGGTCAGGGCACCGGAGGTCAGCACGACCGCGTAGTCGGCAGGGGTGACCGAGTCGCCCTCCGGTACGAGGACGTCGAGGGCCACCAGCCCGGCCAGTACGGCCGAGGCGGCCGCTCCGCCCGGCGCGGTCCCGCCCGGGGGGATCATGAGCACCTGCGCAAGGAGCCCGCCGACGAGCTGGCCGGCGTCGTCGGTCTCGGGCAGCTCCACGCCGGCCGGCGGCATGCCCGGCCCGGTGACGTAGTTCTGCAGGCTCGATGCGGTGGAGGGGTCGCTGAACTCGGGCTGGAGGCGAACGGTGCCGCTGACGGTGCCGCCGGCCGAGGCGATCAGCGCGGTGACCTGATCCACCTGCTCCGGCAGGACGTTCTCGTCGGTCAGGACGAGCAGCACGCTGCGGTCGACGAGGGCGCCGGCGACCAGGGAGGGAGCGACTGCTCCCGCGAACGCGTCGGAGGAGTTCAGCTGCGCCTGCAGCTGCTGCGTCCGGTCCTCCAGCGAGCGCTTGTCCTGCTCCAGCTCGGTGACCTGGCCCTCGATGTTCGCCGCGATCGGGTCGTTCAGGGCGGTGGTCCCGATGAGGACGCCGAGCGCGACCGCCAGGAAGACGGCGATGAGGGAGACCAGGTGGTAGCGGAAGTCGATCACGAGAAGAGGTTCTCCAGCCAGAACAGGAAGCTGTTCCATTGGTCGAACAGCAGGTCGAGGTACACCCGGCCGGCCGCCGACACCGCGATCGTCGAGCCGATGGCGACGAAGGCGGCGAGCACCAGGACCACCAGGGCGGCCGTGGAGATCCGGCTGCGGTAGAGCCGGCTGACCCCCTTGGCGTCGACGAGCTTGCCGCCGAGCCGCAGGCGGGTGAGGAACGTGGACGCCATTCCGCCCCGCCCCTTGTCCAGGAACTCGACGAGGGTGGCGTGCGTGCCGACGGCGACGATGAGCTTGGCGCCCTTCTCGTCGGCCAGCAGCATGGCGATGTCCTCGCTGGTGGCCGACGCCGGGAAGGTGATGGCCTCCACGCCGAGGTCCTGGACCCGCGCCAGGCCCGGCGCGTGGCCGTCGGCGTAGGCGTGCACGACGACCTCGGCCCCGCACCTGAGGGTGTCGTCGCTGACGGAGTCCATGTCCCCGACGATCATGTCCGGCTGGTAGCCGGCCTCCCGGAGTGCGTCGGCACCACCGTCGACGCCGATGAGCACGGGGCGGTAGTCACGGATGTAGGGGCGGAGGGCATGCAGGTCCTCCTTGTAGTCGTAACCGCGCACGACGACCAGGACGTGCCGACCGTCGATCTGCGTGGCCACGTCCGGGACGCCGACGCCGTCGAGCAGGAGCGCGCGCTCCCGCTTCATGTACTCCATGGTGTTCGTGGCGAAGGCCTCGAGCTGCGTGGACAGCCCGGCTCTGGCCTCGGTCATGGCCATCGCCACGGACGGCCGGTCGTGGGCCCGGCCCTCGGCGACGACGGTGCCGTCGTCGGCCAGCA
>JALYMS010000359.1 GCA_030773535.1 Actinomycetota bacterium
GACCGCGGGCGAAGAGGTCGTCGACTGCCTCCTCGAAGCGGCGGATGCGCCACATCGTGGCGAGGCTGGCGCGGGCGATGGCCGGGTCGGCGGAGGGCGCGGCACCTTCCCGTACGGGTGGATCCGCAGCGATGACGGTCAAGGCATGCTCCCCTAGGTCTGCACTTCTGTGACGAACGTCTGCACTTATGCGCGTAGAGGAAAAGGTACCGATTCGACCGGGACTGTGCAAGGAGTCACAGTCCGGTATTTGAGGCAGACGCAGGACCCGTCAGGTCGGAGCAGGCCGCCGCTCCTCCGGCCGTCAGCCGGTGGCGGTCTCCAAGGGAAAGCGCGGTGGCGGTCCCGCGGAGTGCGCGTCCTCAGGCGGCGACCGGGACCACCAGAGCGACGGCCACCGCCGCCAGTCCCTCACCCCTGCCGACGAGGCCGAGGCCGTCCGTCGTCGTGGCGGAGAGCTGCACGGCAGCGCCCAGAGCGGTGCGCAGGACGGCGCGAGCCTCGTCGCGACGGGCGCCCAACCGAGGCGCCGGGCCGATCAGCTGCACCGAGACGTTGCCGATCTCGAAGCCGGCACCCCGCACGCGCCGGGCGGTCTCCCGGATCAGGTCGACGCCGGAGGCGCCGGCCCATCGAGGGTCGGACGTACCGAAGACCGTCCCCAGGTCACCGACACCGGCGGCGCTCAGGAGCGCATCGCACATGGCATGGGCGACGACGTCGCCATCCGAGTGACCGGCCAGGCCGGCCCCGGCCTCGGGCCACCGCAGTCCGGCGACCCACAGGGGGCGCCCCGTCTCGAGGGCGTGGACGTCGACGCCCAAGCCGACCAAGGGCACCTGCACGAGCGCATCCTGTCACTGGGAGAGGTCAGCCCCTGCGACGACCCGCGAGGCCCGTCTCACCGGACGCACCACACCCCCGGGCGGCGAACCGCTCCGGGGGCGTGACGGGGGCGCGCGGCGCCCGAGAGTTGGATCTGGCGCGACTCAGCTGGCGAGGACCTCGTCGAGCAGGATCTCGGCCTTGTCCTCGTTGGTGCCCTCGGCGAGCGCGAGCTCGCTGACCAGGATCTGGCGCGCCTTGGAGAGCATGCGCTTCTCGCCGGCGGACAGGCCACGGTCCTTGTCGCGGCGCCAGAGGTCGCGCACGACCTCGGCGACCTTGTTCACGTCACCGGAGGCCAGCTTCTCCAGGTTCGCCTTGTACCGGCGCGACCAGTTGGTCGGCTCCTCGGTGTGCGGGGCGCGCAGGACCTCGAAGACCTTGTCCAGGCCCTCCTGGCCGACGACGTCGCGGACGCCGACGATCTCTGCGTTGTCGGCCGGCACGCGCACCGTCAGGTCGCCCTGGGCGACCTTCAGTACGAGGTAGGCCTTCTCGACGCCCTTGATGGTTCTCTGCTCGATCGCTTCGATGAGCGCGGCACCGTGATGCGGGTAGACGACGGTCTCGCCGACAGTGAAGCCCATGTGGATGTGACCCCTTTCGCTGACCCGATGTTAGCACGGCAGACTGACCAACGGATCAGGGAGGACAGTAAATCTGCAGGTCAGCGGCCTGGTCGGGATGCAGGAGGGGTTGACACAGCGTGGCTGATGTGCCTGGTCGGCCCGCCGGCCCGGGAGCGACGCTCTGGGCCCTCGCCCTCGCGACGCACCTCGGACCCACCGTCGCCGTGACCACCGTGGCGACCCTGCTGGCGGTCGGCTCCGACGTCCCCGGCGGACGGGCAGCGCTCCTGTGTGCAGCTGTTCTCGCAGGTCAGGCGTCCATCGGGTGGAGCAACGACTGGCTCGACGCCGAACGCGACCGTGCCGTCGCCCGGCCCGACAAGCCGGTCGTGCAGGGAGCCGTGGACCCCCGGCTGCTGCGCACGCTGGCACTGGCGGCAGCCGGAACGGCCGTCGTCCTGTCGCTGCTGCTCGGGCTCGTTCCCGGCCTGCTGCTGCTGGCGCTGGTGGCCAGCGGATGGGCCTACAACGCGGGCCTGAAGCGGACTCCGGCGTCGGTCCTCGCTTACGTGGTGGGCTTCGGAGCCCTGCCCGCCGGCGTCGTCGCGGCGGCCCCCGGCATGCCGGTCGCCCCGTGGTGGCTGGTCGCCGCCGGGAGCACGCTCGGGGCCGCGGCCCACCTCACCAACGTCGCCCCCGATCTGGCCGATGACCTCGCGACCGGGATCCGAGGGCTGCCGCACCGGATGGGGGCCCGGGCCTCGGCGGTCAGCGCTGCCCTGCTCCTGGGGAGCGCCTCCGTCGTCCTGGTGTTCGCCCCGGAGGGTGCGCCCACAGCCGTCGGCTGGGGAGGCCTGGCCCTGACGCTGCCCGCCGTGACGGTGGCCGCGCTCGCGGGGAACCCCCGCTTCAGCCGGGCCGCTTTCCCGGCGGTCCTGCTACTGACCGTTCTCGATGTGCTGCTGCTGCTCGTGCGCGGAGCGGCCCTCGCCTGAGCGCGGGCGGCCGGCCGGGTGCGCCCGCCGCCC
>JALYMS010000360.1 GCA_030773535.1 Actinomycetota bacterium
CCCACGAGTGCGGGGAGCGGCTTCGGACGGGCGAAGGTGGTGAATCCGGACAGGCTCAGGGCGTCGGTCACCCGCTTGCCGTCCGTGGCGAGCGAGACGAAGGCCGTGCCACCGCGGTAGCGCCTCCCGGCCTTGCCGGTGGCGACCACGCCGGACCGGCGCAGCTGGGCGACGGCACGGAGGTAGGCCTGGCTCTGGCGCAGCGTGAGCCACAGCTGGACCATCCAGCCGGCCACGACGGCCCCGAGAAGAAGCAGAACAGTCATGCACAGCCTCCTGGCTGGGAACGGGTCTCGTTGAGGGCGAGGACGGCGCGGGCGAGGGCCTCGTCACAGACGAGGACGTCGATCAGCCGGCCGTGCAGCGCCCCGAGCACGCTCGCGGCCTTGATCCGGCCGGCGGCGAGGCCGACGACGGTGCGGATGGCCCCCAGGTCGCGGAGGGTCACCGCCAGCACCCGGTCGTGGACGGCTCCCAGAATCGGGCTGCCGTCGGCATCGAAGTAGCGCGCCGCGATGTCTCCGACCGGTTCGGACTTCCAGAACTGAGCTCGCTCGTCGTCGTCCAGAGCCAGGGCGCTGAGGATCGCCGCGGAGGATCCGTGAGCCGGGCTGCCGATCCCCACGAAGGCGATGTCCGCTCGGCGGGCCTGGCTCAGTGCCTCGTCGATCGACTGCTCGTTGGCTAGGGCCTCGCGCGCTTCGGCGGTGGTCAGCGTCGCCGGGGCGTGCAGGTACCGGTAGGTGGCACCGAGCCGTGAAGCCAGTTCGCGAACCAGTTCGTGTCCCGACACCTCGTTGTCGACGGCGGACAGCCCCCCGACGAGCGGGACGAGCTCCACGGCGTAGTCGTGGTCGGCGGTGGTCTGCCACACCATCGTCTGCAGGGCACGACCCCAGGACAGCGCCACCGTCATCCCGTCACGGAGCTCGTCGAGCAGGAAGCGGCTGGCCTGCGTGCCGACCTGCCGGTCGGGGTCGCCGTTGGTGCTGCGCTGGGCGACACGCACGGCGCGCAGCCCGAATCGGGAGCGCAGCTCCTTCTCGAGCTCACGGTCCCGGCCGGCGGGGTCGTTGATGCGGATCTGGACGACGCCCTGCTCGATGGCCGCGGCGAGCATCCGGGAGACGTTCGAGCGACTGGTGCCCAGACGCTGGGCCACCTCGGCCTGGGAAAGGTTCTCCAGGTAATACAGGCGAGCCGCTGCAACCAGCGTGTCCAGCTCTCGGGGAGCGGGCATTGTCACCTCCGTTCACGCATCCGCACACATGTCCCTACTGCGGCCATAGCTTGCCTGTGAGCCTCATCACGCGCAAGAGGTTCGGCAGAGGAATTTCAGGGACTTTCAGGCACTGCCGGGACGGCGCTCCGGCCCAGCGTCGGGACGATGACAGCCCTCAGCACGCCGCCTCAGCAGCCGACTGGCACGCCGCGACGACGGTGGGAGCGTGCGGGCTCCGGGATGACGCCACTCGAGGGAGTCCTACGGGCCGGCTGACCCGCTCCGTAGGGCCGCAGGGATCCGCCGGCAGCGGGATCCGCCCGCAGGTCCCGGGCCGCAGTCCGGGCCGGCTCGCCGTGGAGATTGCCGACAGCGGAGGGAGGGCCGCAGCCGGCAAGTAGACGACGATGCCGGATCCCGCGATCGGCAACACCCCGGGACCAGAGCTCGTCGATCAGCCGGTCCCGCAGCTCTTCCAGGCCGCTGCAGCCCAGCCACGAGCCACTCCTCGCGCATTCCCCATCGCCCGCACGCCGACCTGCGACTCACCGGGCTCGCGGAGCTCAGCGGTCAGGGGAAGGCCGCGTACGCCACGCGACGGCTCTGAGGGGAGGGACGAGCGACCACCCGAGCCCAGGATCCGCGGGGTTCGACGCTGCGATGGGTCACCGACGGTTCAGCCGAGGTCCTCGGCCATGTAGGCCAGCAGCCGTGCCGCGTCGGCGCCGTCGGCAGCACGGTGGTCCACCGTCAGGCCGGCGGTGACGACCAGTGCAGTCCCCACGCCACCGGGAACGGCGACCGGGCGTCTGCCCACCGTTCCGAGCGCGAGCACGCTGGCCTGCGGCGGGGTCACCAGTGCCTGGAACCGATCGACCCCCAGGCCCCCGAGATTGGACAGACTCGCGTTCGCGGGAGCGAGGTACCGCGGGTCGACCTTGCCGGCACGGGCCGCTCCCACGACCGCCCGGAGCTCCTCGTCGAGCCGCCGGGCACTGACCGTGTCGGGTTCGACGAACACCGGCACCAGCAGGCCGTGGCCGGTGTCGACCGCGAGGGCGACCGCCGGCGGACCGGCGTCCGCCGCCGCTTCTCCGTCCCAGCGGGTCAGCAGGTGGGGCACCCTGCGCAGCGCCCGGCAGTACGTCTGCAGCAGCACAGTGGTCCAGGACAGTCCGTCCCGGTGCCGGTCCGCCTCGTCGAGGTGCAGGTCCCGCCACACGGTGAACTGCGGAACGGCGGCGCTCTCGGTCATCTTGCGAGCCACCGCCCGGCGGATGCCGGCCGCACGGTCACTCGCCACCACCCGTGCCCTCAGCGCTGCGGCCGGTGCTGCGGCCGGTGCTGACTGCCGCGGTGCGGGCGCCGGTGTCGGCACCTCGGGGGCGGGGACCGCGGGGGCGATCGGCGCGCTCGCGCCCAGCGCCCGCTGCACGTCCTCGATCGAGACCACCCCACCCGGCCCGGTGGGCGTCACCGAGGCGAGGTCCACACCGCCCTCCCGGGCCAGGGCGCGGGCCCTCGGGACGGCGGCCACC
>JALYMS010000361.1 GCA_030773535.1 Actinomycetota bacterium
AACGCGGCGGTGCGCACGACGTCCCCGTGCTTGAAGTCCAGGAACAGCCGGTACGTGCCGGCCGAGGGGGCGGTGGTGGCGAACTCGACGTTCGGCCCCGGCGCGACGGCCGGGTCGCCCGGCTCCCCCAGCGGATGGACGTGCAGGTAGCCGAGGTCGGCGGACCGCAGCACGACGAGGTGGCCGTAGGCGCCCAGGTAGGGCTGCAGGTCGGTGACCGGAACGCCGTCCCGGCTCACGCTGAGCGTCAGGTTCGTCTCCCGGCCGGTTGCCAGCGCGCCGTGGAGGACGACGGTATAGCCGTCGACCTGCGCCGTCGCCGCGGGCGCCGCCAGGGGAGCGGGCGTGAACTCACCGGCGACCGACAGGTCGGCGCCGAGGATGTGATTCTCGCCGTCGGCCGCCGGCACGAAGTCGGCGAACAGCCGCCAGCTGCCCGGTGCCAGCTCTAGCGGGGTCGTCCAGACGCCGTCGGCGCCGAGCGTGGGGTGGACGTGCTGGAAGCCGGCGAGGTCGCGGCGCACGGCGATGAGGTGCAGGTCCTCGTCGTGGCTGAGGGCGAACTCGGTGACCGGCCGGCCGTCGTCCGCGAGGATCCGGAAGGAGACCGGCGTCGCCGCCCCGGCGTCGGTGGCGTCCTGGACGAGTTCGAACGTGTAGCCGTCCTCGGTGACCTGCAGGCCCGCCGGCAGCGAGGCGCCCGCCGACGGGATTTCCTCGTCTTCTCCGGCGCCCTGCGCGTGCCCCGCTCGACCGGCACCGTGGGCCGCGTCGCCGGACGTGTCCGCCGCCGCGTCATCGGGACCCACGGCCGCGCCCAGCCCGAGGGCCGCGCCGAAGACGGCGGCCAGCCCCAGCCCGAACCCGGCGAGCTTGAGTGGTGTGTTCATGGCAGGAGCGACCGCCTCAGCGGCCGGCCACCGAGTAGCCGGCTTCCTCCACGGCGGCGCGGACGGCGTCCTCGTCGACCGCTGCCTGGCTGGTGACGGTCAGCGCGCCGCTGTCGAGGTCGACGTCGACGCCGGTGATGCCCTCGACCGAGGAGACCTCCTCGGTCACGGAGTTCACACAGTGGCCGCACGTCATGCCGACGACGGTGAAGGTGGCGGTGCTCATCGGTTTTCCTCTCGGAGCTGGGGAGGGGACTAGGAGCGCACGAGGCGCGCGATGGCTTCCGCGGCCTCGCGGACTTTCTCGTCGGCCTCGGGCCCGCCGGCCTGGGCCGCCTCGACGACGCAGGAGCTGAGGTGCTCCTCGAGCAGGCCGAGGGCGACCGACTGCAGCGCCTTGGTCATCGCGGAGACCTGCGTGAGGATGTCGATGCAGTACTTCTCGTCCTCGACCATGCGCTGCAGGCCACGGGCCTGACCCTCGATCCGCCTCAGCCGGGTGAGGTAGTCGTCCTTGCGCTGGATGTACCCGTGCGGCGAGGGAACGCTGTCTCGCCCCGCGGGTCGCGCCGTTGACTCGCTCACGGCCCGAAGCATACCCCCCTGGGGTGTCCGCTGCTCCGATCGCCTGCTGTCAGGGCCGGTCGCCGCGGAGTCGGTCGACGTCGGACCGCAGCGCGTCGACGTCCGCGCGGGCGTCGGCGAGCTCGTCCTGCAGGCTCACGATCGTCTCCGCCGAGGCCATGGGGTGACCGTCGTCGAGCAGTTCGCGCATCCGGGCGGCCAGGGCGAGCTGCTGCCGGGAATAGCGCCGGTGACCGCCCGCCGACCGGTGCGGCTGGAGGACGCCGGAGCTGTCCAGGCTGCGGAGGAAGGCGGCCTGCACCCCCAGCAGGTCCGCCGCCTGGCTCATGGTGAGGGCGGGGTAGTCGGGATCGTCGAGCCGGCCCAGCGGGTCGCCGTACGCCGCGTCTGCGCTCATGGCCGCACTCCTGACGAAAAGGGAAGGGAAAGGGAAGACGGAACGGGCCGGGCCCCAGGGGACCCGGCCCGTTCCTGGGTCGGTCAGCGCTCGACGGCCTTCGCCGCCTGCTGCTGCGACTCGCCCTCGATGGTGCGGGGCTCGACCGATGCCGGGGCGTCGGCGCGGGTGACCGTGATCTTGCGCGCCTTGGCCTTCTCGGCGACCGGGATGCTCACCGTGAGCACGCCGTCGTGGTAGCTGGCCTCGAGCCGGTCGGTGTCCAGGCTGCGGCCGAGTACGAGCTGACGGGTGTAGCTGCCGAAGGGGCGCTCGGCGATGCTCCACTCGGCGTTCTCGATCTGCGGCACCGAGCGCTCGGCGCTCACCGTGAGCGTGTTCCCCTCGACCGACAGGTCGATGGACCCGGGGTCCACGCCGGGCAGGTCGAAGTGGGCGACGAAGTTGTCGCCGACCCGGTAGGCGTCCATCGGCATGCCCGACAGCGAGCGCGCGGTCATCGAACCCCCGCGGCCGGTCAGCTGCTCGAGCGCCCGAAGGGCGGAGGTGGGGAACGGGTCGTAGGCGGTCAGCATGGCTGGCAACCTCCTTGCAGTCCTTCCGTGCGGTGTGGAGTGGTCGGCGCCACCGAGGTCAACCTCGAGTGACGACTGAAGAATACCTCGCTTTCCGCTCGCAGTAAACCTCACCCAAGCAGAAAACGCCGGCGAACTTCGGCACGCTGGTCAGCAGGCGGGGCGGCGGACGCGTTGGCGGGCGGAACGGATGAGCGGTACGGGGTGGGAGCACGTGAGCGTGGTCCGGGACGGCACCACGGTGCTCCGGGACGTCACCCTGCGAGCCGGTGAGGGCGAGCTCCTGGTGGTGCTCGGCGCGTCGGGCAGCGGCAAGTCCACGCTGCTGCGGGTGCTGGCCGGTCTCGACGAGGTCGACTCCGGCGACGTGGTGATCAGGGGCCGCACGGTCACCGGGATACCTCCCGACCGGCGGCGGGTCTCGATGGTCTTCGAGACGTCCGCGCTGATCCCGTTCCTCGACGTGTCGGGCAACCTCGGATGGGGCCTGCGCACGCGGGGGCTGCCTGAACCGGACGTCCAGGAGCGGGTCACCGGCCGGGCCCGTCACCTGCGGCTGAGCCGGCTCCTGTCCCGCCTGCCGGCCGCGCTGTCCGGCGGTGAGCGTGGGCTGGCCGGCCTCGGCCGCGCGCTGGTCCAGACGCCGGACGTGTTCCTGCTCGACGAGCCGCTGGCGGGCCTCGACCCGGCGCAGCGGTCGACGGTGCGCCGGCAGATCGTCGATCTCGTGCGCCGGCTGGGCGTTCCGACGATCTACGTCACCCACGACCAGGCGGAGGGGCTCGCGGTCGCCGACCGGGTGGCCCTGCTGCACCAGGGCGTCCTCGTGCAGGTCGGCGGGCCGAGGGAGCTCTACGACCGGCCGGGGAACCTGCTCGCGGCCGGATTCGTCGGCACGCCGTCCATCGGGCTGCTCCCCGCCCGATTGGTCTCCGCGGGTGGGCACGCGGGCTTCGTCGTGGGCCCGCGGACGCTGCCGCTGTGGCGGCCGGTCCCGGCGCCGCTGCGGGGTCACGTCGGCCGCGAGGTCGTGCTGGGCCTGCGGGCGGAGGACGTGCGCGACGCGGCGGACGGTTCTGATCCGGAGTCCGTGGCTCTGGACGCCCTGGTGACCGACGCCGAGTTCACCGGACGGCACACCGTCGTCACGCTGGCCGTCGGCGCTCCGCCGGTGACCGCCCCGGGCGCCGAGCTGTCCGGGAGCGGATCCTCGGGCGCCACGCTCCACTCGCTCCTGCCCGCACGGACCGCGATCGGGCCCGGGGACCTCCTGCGGGTCGCCGTTCGGGCGGCGGACGCCCACGTGTTCGACGCGGTCACCGGCCAGGCGCTGTGGCATCCCGCGGACGCCCCGGCTTCCTAATCGGCAGCCTCCTGACCGCTCACCTCCCGACCGTGGCCAGGAACGTCGGGGCCCGGCGCGCGCCGACCTCGGTTTCGAAGGAGAAGGCCAGGTCCAGCACGCGCGCGTCGTCCCACCGGGTCCCGATGAAGGAGATGCCGATCGGAAGGGCCTCCCGTGGACCGGCGAAGCCGGCCGGAACGGTGACGTTCGGATAGCCGGCCACGGCCGCCACCGTGGAGGACCCGTAGCCGAACTCGTCGCCCCTGCCGTCCACGTGCTCGTACCGGGTGACCCAGCCGGGCGTGTTGGTCAGCGCCACGATGGCGTCGAGGTCGTCCCCCGGGCCGCGGTCCTGGGCGAGAGCGGCGTCGATCGAGGCGCGAGCCGACGTCCGGATGTCGTCGCGCAGGCTGCGCACGGCCGGGTCGTCGGCCGGGACGGTCGCTCGCTGTGCCTGCTCAGAGATCTCCTGGTCGAAGGGGTCCAGTTCGATCGGGTCTCGCCGGTTGAACGCGATGAGGCCCGCGAGGTCGGCCGGGCGCTCGCCGGGCGTGGCCGCCAGATAGGCGTCGAGGCCTCGGGAGAACTCGGCCAGCAGCGCCGACCACTCGCCCTCGCCGATGTCGGACCGGTTCGCCAATACGACCGGGACGGGGGTCGCCCCGGCGGACTCGAGCGACTTCACCGCGCTGGCGAGAACCGCCTCGGTGGCGTCGTCGACGGCTTGCAACTCCTCGTCGGTCAGGCTCAGGACGCCGATCCGTGCGCCCTCCAGCGAGTTCACGTCCAGGTCTCCGCCGGGAAGCGCGTCGCCCGGTGCCTCGAGGGTGGCGAGGTCGGCCGGATCCGG
>JALYMS010000362.1 GCA_030773535.1 Actinomycetota bacterium
CGCTGCCCGTACTCCTGCACGGCGAAGTACGCGCTGGGCACCGCGACAGCGGGAAGGGGGAACTCCGCGCTCGTCCCGTCGAGCGCCACCGGCTGGTCCCGCATCCATCCGATCAGGGCGGTCCCGACAGTGGCGGCAGCGTCGCGATCCAAGGTGAGGTAGCCGAGTCCGCGCAGCACGTCGTCGTCCGCGGCGCTCAGCTCGCCGGAGACGGCGGCGTGCAGCACGTCGGTCGCCACGGAGACGTGACCGGCCACCCCCTCCCCTAGCGACGCGGCCACCGACGCAGCGATCTCCTTCCGCACGGTCCAGTTCTCCCGATTCCCGTCCTCGGACAACCCCGCACCCAGGGCCTCCAGTCCTGTTCCGATCGCCGCACGGCCCGCCGACCCGGGCTCGGCCCCGGCCAGAGCGACGACCTCGCTCAGGACGTCGCCGCCGTCACCCCAGAACCGCGCGAGCGCCGTGTCCCAGGTCTCCCGGTCGGCAAGGAGGTCCGCCGCCGGCGCCGGGTCGCCGCCCGCCGCCACGACGGCGAACGCAAGAGCGGCCGGATCGGTCGCGCGGCGGTCCCAGCCGGCCGGCACCGCCCCCGTGCCCGGGGAGACGCCGAGCGTGCGCTCGGCGAGGAGCAGCTGCCGGGCCCATCCGGCCGCGGTCTCGGGGCGCACCCCGCCGGACGGGCCTCGGGCGAGCAGCACCGCCGCAAGTCCGACCGCAGTGGCACCCGGATCCCCGTTCCGGCCGTCGGCCGCCACGTAGGTGGCAGTCAGGACCTCCCGAACCGGATCCGCGGCGCGCCCGGTCGGGACAGCCGCCCCCAACGCCGACGCCAGGACGCCCGCGACGACGCTCGACGGGCCGAGCACCCCGGCGCCCAGGGTCTCGATCAGCCACCGCACACCGTCGGCGCCCAGCCCGGTGAACAGTCCGCGCGCGAAGGCGGCGGAACCTGCGTACTCGATGGAGTGCCGCGCCACGGCGGTCATCTCCTCGGGAGTGACCGGACCCTCGGTCAGCTCCTGCGCCATGTCCCTCCCGCGCCGGCGCAACTCGGCGTCGCCCCACCCCGGGAGCTCGGCGGCCAGGTGAGCGGTCACCCGGCCGACGTCCTCGCGGCGGCCCGTTCCCCCGACGATCGACGAGACGTCGGCGAGCGCCCGGGCCGTACCGGCCGCGTCGTCGGCCAGTTCCTCCAGAAGACGGGCGTGCTCCCGGCGGCGGGCCGCCTCCGCTGCCTCGAGCTCCTCGATGGCGGCGACCCTCTCGGGCCCGTCGATCATCGCGGCGAGCCGCGGGTCCTCGATCGCCGACAGGCGGATCCACGCGTTCCGGAAGTCCTCGTCCTGTTCCCTTCGCAGGGCGGCGATCCGCTGCCCGGCGTCGGCCAGGAGCCGGTGGTGCGTCCTCAGCCGGGAGGCCGCTGCCGAGGTCCCCGCGGCGAGCTCCTCGGCGAGCCCCGCCACCACAGCGACCTGCGCGGCGGCCGCGGACGCGTCGGCACCGCGCCAGCCTGGCGCCGGCCAGGGCGCTCCCGACCGCCCCGAGCTGAGCCGCCGCGCCGGCGACGTCCGTGACGAGGTCCTCGAGTGCCCCGGGGTCGCCGGGAGGCAGATCGAGGGGAACCGGGTCGGGGACGACGACGGTCATGCCGGGCGCAGCCGCCCGGCCGGCGGCACGACGACGGCGTCGAGGCTCGTCCACGAGTCGGCCGCAGCGGCGATGGTCGAAGCCAGCCAACGTAGCTCACCGGCGAGGGCCCTCCCGGCCGTCCGGGAGGAGTCGACGAACGCCTCGGCGGCGGACTGGAGGGGGCCGCCCACCGGCGGCGGGTCGGCCAGACCGACCCAGACCCAGTCGGCCTCCCCGGCCGTGTCGCGCAAGGTGGCGGCGAGGGCATGCACCTCGAGCGCCTGGATCTCGATGCTCATGCCGGGAGTGTGCGGTCCTCGGGCGCGACCGCGCGGCCGTCGTCCACAGGCGCAGGTGCCGAACGGCGCTCCATCCGATCGGGTGTCCACAGTGTCCACAACCCCCCTCCACAGGCGGTGGACGGCGGTCCGGCCCCTACGCTGCACGGCGTGCACCAGGGAAACGGGTCGACCGAGCGGGGATCGACACTGCCCTTCGTCCTCGTCTGCTGGACGGTGGCGGCGCTCATGGCCTTCGGTGCCATCGCCGCCTCGGACGCCTTCCTGGAGCAGCAGGAGGTGCAGTCGGTCTGCGACGGAGCCGCGCTGGCTGCGGCCAACCGCACCGACGAGGCCGTCGTCTACACCACCGGGGTAGCCGGCACGCTGCCCCTGAGCGCCGCCGCCGCCCGGGACGCCGTGGCCGACCAGCTCGCCGACGGCGCGGGAGCTCTCGATTTCTGGTCGGCCGAGACCGACGGCGTCGAGGTGACCGTCCGGTGCACCCGCTACGTGGACATCGCCTTCGGGTGGCTCTTCCTCGGCGGCCGGCCGCTGGAGCGGACCGCGGTCGCCAGTGCCCGCGCGCCGACGCTGCCGTGAGGATGCGAACGGCCCCCGACCGGGAAGGGTCGGGGGCCGTCGTACCGGGCGTGGCGGGTGAAGGATTCGAACCTTCGTAGGCTAAGCCGACGGATTTACAGTCCGCTCCCATTGGCCACTCGGGCAACCCGCCGTGCGGTGGTACCGGAGAAGAGTACAAGAACGGCGGACGCCGTCCTCGGAGCCCCGAGGGACGTCCGCGCAGGGGAAGGGACAACGCCATGGCCGACGCATCCTTCGACGTCGTCAGCAAGGTCGACCGCCAGGAGGTCGACAACGCGCTCAACCAGACGGGTAAGGAGCTCTCGCAGCGCTTCGACTTCCGCGGCACCAACGCCACGATCACCTGGGCCGGCGAGGAGGGCGTGACGCTGCAGGCAGACACCGAGGAGCGGGTGGCCGCGGCGCTGGAGGTGTTCAAGGAGAAGCTCATCAAGCGCGGGATCTCGCTGAAGTCCCTGGACGCCGACGAGCCGCAGTCCTCGGGCAAGTCCTACAAGATCTCCGCCCGGATCAAGCAGGGCATCGAGTCGGACAAGGCGAAGCAGATCGCCAAGCTGATCCGGGACGAGGGCCCCAAGGGCGTCCAGGCCCAGATCCAGGGCGACCAGCT
>JALYMS010000363.1 GCA_030773535.1 Actinomycetota bacterium
GCGACACCAGTTCCTGCAGGCTGATCTGCGGAATGGCGTACCGGTCGGACGCGCACTCCACCGTCAGCGCCGGCACGATCGCCAGGGTCAGCGGGATGCGCAGCCGGCAGACCGTGCCGACGCCGGCGTCGGACTCCACCTCGATGGTGCCGCCGATGGATTCGATGTTGGTCTTCACGACGTCCATGCCGACGCCACGGCCGGACACGTTGGTGACGGCGGCCGCCGTCGAGAAGCCGGGCAGGAAGATCAGCTGGAGGATGTCGGTCGGGCTCATCCGGGCGAGCGCGTCGACGGTGATCAGGCCGCGCTCCACCGCCTTGGCGCCGAGCTTCGCCGGGTCGATGCCCGCGCCGTCGTCGGCGACCTCAACCACGACCTGGCCGCTCTCGTGCTTGGCGCGCAGGGTCAGGATGCCCTCGGTGGGCTTGCCCGCGGCCTTGCGCTTGTCCGGCCGCTCGATGCCGTGGTCGACCGAGTTGCGGACGAGGTGGGTCAACGGGTCCTTGACGGCCTCGAGGAGGGTCTTGTCTAGCTCGGTGTCCTTGCCCTCCATCTCCAGGCGGACGTTCTTGCCGCACTGGATACCCAGGTCGCGGACGACGCGGGGCAGCTTGGACCATATGTGGTCGATGGGCTGCATGCGCGTCTTCATGACGCCCTCCTGCAGCTCACTGGCGATGAGGTTCAGCCGCTGCGAGGCCCGGATGAGATCGGTGTCGGTCTGCTTCGCGACGTTCTGCACGATCTGGTTGCGGGTCAGCACGAGCTCACCTACGAGCAGCATCAGCTCGTCGAGCAGGTCGACGTCCACGCGGATGGTGCTGTCGGCGACGGCACGGCGTCCCTGACCGCCCGTACCGTCGGCGACGGCGTCGGACTCCGGATGGTCGGCGGCGTCCGGTGCGGCCGGCTCCTCGGCTGAGGCCATGGCCACGGGTGCTCCCTGGGGCTCGTCGTCGACGAGCACGGACGGCGCTGGCGCAGCGGGGACGGGCCGCGCCTCGGCGGGGACCGTCGCGGGCGCGGCCTTGGCCCGCGCCGGCTTGCGCGGAGCGGCCTTCTTGGCTCGGGCCGGTGCCCGGGGCGCCGGAACCGCAGCCGCGACCGGCGCCGGCTCAGCGGGGACCGGCTCGGCCGGGGCGTCCTCCATGGCGGCACTGATGGCCGCCACGACGGCGGAGACGTCGACCGTGCCCTCGCCGCCGGTCGCCTCGATCGAGGTGAGCAGCCCCCGGACCGTGTCGACCATCTGCAGCAGCACGCTGGTGCGGGCCGGCGTCAGGTCGAGTGCCCCGTCCCGCAGACGGGAAAGCATGTTCTCGCCGCCGTGGGTGACCTCCTCCAGCCGGTTGAAGGCCAGGAAGCCACTGGTGCCCTTGATCGTGTGGATCGTCCGGAAGATGCTCGACAGCCGCTCCCGGGACTTCGGGTCCTGCTCCAGGGTGACCAGGTCGGAGTCTAGCTGGTCGAGGTTCTCGTGGCTCTCCACCAGGAACTCTTCGACGATGTCGTCCAGACCGTCCACAGTTGCTGCCTTCTCTCTCGCGTAGCGGACGGGTTCGAGGCCTCGTCCGGTTGGGTCATCGGCGGAACGTCGGCGGAGTCAAGGTGAACCCGTCCGGCGACAGCCGTCTCTTTCGTTATCGACAGCAGGGCCCCGCGGCCGACCCCCGCACGCACGAACGTGCGGGGGGCCGGCGCGGTGCGCTCAGTAGGTGAACTTCCCGACGGTGGTGCGCAGGTCCGCCGCCATGCGGGACAGCTCGTCCACGGCGGTGCGGGTCTGGGTGAGCGCCTGGGTGGTGGAGTCCGCCGCCGCGGAGACGCCGGTGATGTTGCCGGCGATCTCGGTAGACCCCGTGGCAGCCTCCTGCACCGACCGCGACATCTCGTTGGTGGTCGCCGTCTGCTCCTCCACCGCCGAGGCGATGGTGGTCTGCCGGTCGGAGATCTGCGCCACGATCGTGGAGATCTCCTCGATCGCGGCCACCGCCGCGGTGGTGTCGCCCTGGATGGCCAGCACCCGGCGGGCGATGTCCTCGGTCGCCTTCGCCGTCTCCTGCGCCAGCTCCTTGACCTCGTT
>JALYMS010000364.1 GCA_030773535.1 Actinomycetota bacterium
GATGGTCTGCACGGCCAGGAACCGGCCGGTCCCGAGGAAGCGCGCGATGCCCTCGGCGAACCGCCCGACGGCGTCGTTGTTCAGCCGGAAGAAGCTGCCGAACGTGCGGCCGCGGCCGCGGGGGACGTCGAGCCGCTGCCCGTCAGCCACGACGCGACCGCTCGCGCCAGTCGTCGGGCAGCAGGTGGTCGAGGACGTCGTCGACGCTGACCGCGCCCACCAGCCGGCCCTGCATGTCGACCACCGGCGCGGCCACCAGGTTGTAGGTGGCGAAGTAGCGGGTCACCTCGCCCAGGGGCGCCTCGGGCCGCAGCGGCTCGAGGTCGTCCAGCACCCCGCTGACCAGGGTCGAGGGCGGTTCGCGCAGCAACCGCTGGATGTGCGCGAGCCCGATGTACCGGCCGGTGGGCGTGGCCGACGGCGGGCGGCAGACGTAGACCTGGCTGGCCAGCGCCGGGGTCAGCTCCGGGTCACGGACGCGGGCCAGCGCCTCTGCGATGGTGGCATCGGGGGCGAGGATGACCGGCTCGCTGGTCATGATGCCGCCGGCGGTGTCCTCGGAGTACTTGAGCAGCTGCCGCACGGGCTCGGCCTCGTCGGGCTCCATCAGCTCCAGCAGCCGGTTGCGGTCCACGTTCGACAGCTCGGCGAGCAGGTCGGCGGCGTCGTCCGGGTCCATCGCCTCCAGGACGTCGGCGGCCCGCTTCTCCTCCAGCGTCCCGAGGATGGTGGTCTGCTCGGCCTCGGGCAGCTCACCGAGGACGTCGGCCAGCCGCTCGTCGTCCATCGCCTCGGCGACCTCGTGCCGGCGCTTGATCGGCAGCTCCTGCAGCGCGTGCGCGACGTCGGCGGCGTTGAGCTCCCGGTAGGTGGCAATCAGGGTCTCCGCGCCCTGGCCGGTCTGGGGCAGCGCCAGGCCTTCGACCTCGTCCCAGGCCAGCTGGTGCAGCTGCCCCCGGCGGCCGATCCGGCCGGGTTCCTGGACGGCGAGGCGGGAGAGCACCCAGTCGCCGGTGCGGGTCTGCTCCATCCCGGCGTCGACGACGTGCGCGGGCTTGCCGGACTCGAGGATGCGCACGGTGCGGTCGAGCAGCTCACCGAGGACGAGGGTCTCGCCGGCCCGCTGCTCGAAGCGCTTGAGGTTCAGCGTTCCGGAGGCGAGCACCACCGCGCCGGGGTCGACCGCGGTCACCCGGCCCATCGGCACGAAGATCCGGCGCCGGGCGACCACCTCGACGACGACGCCGAGGACGCGCGGCGGCGCCGTCCCGACGCGCATGGCCACCACGACGTCGCGGACCTTCCCGACCCGGTCGCCGTTGGGGTCGAAGACCGGGAGTCCGGCCAGCCGGGACACGTAGGCCCTGCTCACCGTGGTCATGGTCGCTGAGGCTACCGTCGGCGCCGTGGGCTCCCCGGAACCTCTGGAGTACGAGGTCGTCGATGTGTTCGCGCCGCGGGCCTACGCGGGCAACCCGCTGGCGGTGGTGTTCGACGCCGACTCCCTCACCACCGAGCAGTGCCAGGCGCTGGCCTACGAGTTCCACCTCTCCGAGACGTCCTTCGTGTGTGCCCCCACGCAGGCCGGCGCGGACTACCGCGTGCGGATCTTCACCCCGTTCGCCGAGCTGCCCTTCGCCGGCCACCCGAGCGTGGGCGCGGCGCACACGCTGGTCCGCACCGGCCGGCTGGCCCCCGGCAGGCTGGGTCAGGAGTGCGGAGTCGGCGTCCTTGACCTCGTCGTCGACGACGACGGCGCCACGCTCACCGGCAGCGAACCGACGCTGGAGCACGGTCCCGACGACGTCGCGCTCGCCTCGGCTCTGGGTCTGGCCACGGCCGACGCGATCGGCCCGCCGTCCCGGGTGGCCGGCTGCGGGCTGCCCTTCGCCTACCTGTCGGTGCCCCGCCCAGTCGTCGACCGCGCAGTGCCGGTGCAGCCGGCCCTGGACGGGCTCGGCGTCGGCGAAGGGGTGTCGGTCCTGCACTGGGACGCCGACACCGCGACCGCCTACGTCCGGGTCTTCGCCGAGGACCTGCGGTGGGGCGAGGACCCGGCGACGGGATCGGCCGCCCTGGGGCTCGGTGTCTGGCTTGTCGACGCCGGCCTGCTGCCCCGTGACGGAACGTCGTCCTACACGGTGCGGCAGGGGGAGCGGCTGGGCCGGCCCTCGGTGCTGTCCTGCACCGTCACCGCGTCGAGCGGCCGAGCGGTGTCGGCGACCGTGCAGGGTGCCGTGGTGCCCATCGCGAGCGGCCGGATCCGCGTGCCGGCGTGACCACCGCGTCGGCGAAGGCCTGGGCGCTGCACCGCCCGGGTCCCCGCAACGTGGGACTGCTCTCCCTCGCCGTCCTCGGGGTCTCGCTGTCCGCGCCACTGACCGCCATGGTCACGGCGCCGATGCTCGCCCTGGCCTTCTGGCGCAACGCCGCCGGCGCCGCGGCCCTGGTCCCGGTCCTGCTCACCCGGGAACGCGCCACCCTGACGGGGCTGCGCTGGCGCGACCTGCGCAGCTCGGTGGTGGCGGGGCTCTTCCTCGCCGCCCACTTCGCCGCCTGGCTGCCCAGCCTGTCCATGACTTCCGTCGCCGCCTCGATCGCGCTGGTCACCACCACGCCCATCTGGACGGCGCTGGCCGCGCGGATCTCCGGGGTCCGGCTGCCGGCCGCCGTCTGGTGGGGGTTGCTGCTCGCCGTCGTGGGCGTCGCGCTGATCGTCGGAGTGGACATCCAGGTGAGTGAGCGCGCACTGAGAGGGGACGGGCTGGCCCTGCTGGGTGCCGTGTGCGCCGGCGGCTACGTGCTGGCCGGGGCGCGGGCACGTCAGCGGCTGGCCACCTCGGCCTACGCCGTCGTCTGCTACTCGGTCTGCGCCGCGGCGATCGCCGTCTCGGCGTTCGTGGTGGACAACCCGCTGGCCGGGTTCTCCGCGCGGGACTGGTGGCTGATCGCGGCCATCACGGTGTCGGCCCAGCTGTTCGGGCACACGCTGCTCAACCTGGTGCTCTCCACGGTCGGCCCCACGGTGGTGAGCCTCGCGGTGCTGCTCGAAGTGCCCGGCGCGCTGCTGTTCGCGCTGGTGCTGCTCGGGCAGGTGCCGCCGCTGCTGGCGCTCCCGGGAGTGGCCCTGGTGGTGGTGGGCGTGGCGCTGGTCGTGCGCGCCGGCCGGCCCACCACGCTGGTCGAGCCCGGCACCTGACCTAGGGGCCAAAAGCGTGCTTTCTGGCCCTACGGGCACCAGGACGGCGGCCGCGGCGGGGTCGTGGCTACCCTCCGGGAGCTGACGACGTCGTCCAGGAAAGAGGCACTGTGGCCGAGCTCCGATCCCGCCGTTCCAACCTCGCCGTCCCGGGCAGCAACCCACGCTTCCTCGAGAAGGCGAAGGGCCTGCCGGCCGACCAGGTCTTCCTCGACCTCGAGGACGCCTGCGCACCGCTGGCCAAGCCGGGCGCCCGCAAGAACATCGTGGCGGCGCTGAACGAGGGCGGCTGGGGCGGCAAGATCCGCACCGTCCGGGTCAACGACTGGACCACGGAGTGGACCTTCCAGGACGTCCTGGAGGTCGTCGGCGGCGCCGGCGCGGAGCTCGACTGCATCATGCTGCCGAAGGTCCAGGACGCCGCGCAGGTGCAGGCCCTCGACCTCCTGCTCACCCAGATCGAGAAGGTCAACGGGCTCGAGGTGGGCCGGATCGGCATCGAGGCGCAGATCGAGACGGCGCAGGGGCTGATCAACGTCAACTCGATCGCCTTCGCCAGTCCCCGCATCGAGACGATCATCTTCGGCCCGGCCGACTTCATGGCCAGCATCAACATGAAGTCGCTGGTGGTCGGCGCCCTGCACCCGGACTACGCCGGCGACCCGTTCCACTACATCCTCATGCAGATCCTCATGGCCGCCCGCGCCCGCGGCGT
>JALYMS010000365.1 GCA_030773535.1 Actinomycetota bacterium
TGCCGCGTGAGACCGGGCGCAAGCCCATCGCCCAGAACAAGAAGGCGCGGCACGACTACTCGATCATCGACACCTACGAGGTGGGTCTGTCGCTCACCGGCACCGAGGTGAAGAGCCTGCGGGCCGGCCGCGCCTCACTGGTGGACGGTTTCGCCTCGATCGACGACGGCGAGGTGTGGCTGCAGCACGTGCACATCCCCGAGTACACGCAGGGCACCTGGACCAACCACGCCCCGCGGCGCAAGCGCAAGGTGCTCATGCACCGCGCCGAGATCGACAAGCTCATCGGGAAGATCAAGGAGGGCGGGCTGACGCTCGTCCCGCTGGACCTGTACTTCAAGGACGGCAAGGTCAAGGCCACGCTCGCCCTGGCGAAGGGCAAGAAGTCCTACGACAAGCGGCACGACATGGCCGAGCGCGACTCGCGCCGCGAGATCCAGAAGGCGTTCGGCCGTCACGTGAAGGGTCGTCGGTGATTCGGTCATGAGGGGAATCGCCTACGACCGCTTCGGCGGCGAGGACGTGCTGCACTGCGCGACGACCTTCCCGAGCCCCCGGTGGGGCCCGACACCGTGCTCGTCCGGGTGCACGCCGCCGGGGTGAACCCCGTGGACATGGCGATCCGGGAGGGACACCTCGCCGGGTACTTTCCCCACGCCTTCCCGATCGTCCCCGGCTGGGACGCCGCCGGCGTCGTCGAGGCGGTGGGGCCCGCGGTCGTGCAGTTCGCGCCCGGCGACGAGGTGTTCGGCTACGTCCGCCGGGACGACGTCCAGTGGGGGACGACGGCGGAGTTCGTGCCCGCACCCCAGCGCTGCCTGGCGCACAAGCCGCAGTCACTGTCCTTCGCCGAGGCCGGCGGCCTGCCGCTGGCCGGGCTGACGGCGTACCAGGCGCTCACCGAGGCGCTCGAGGTCGGCGAGGGCGACCGGGTGCTCGTGCACCGGGCGGCCGGCGGTGTTGGCTTCCACGCCGCGCAGATCGCGGTCGCGCTCGGCGCCGTCGTCATCGGCACCGCGAGCCCGAAGAACCACGGCTTCCTCCGCGACGCCGGCGCGGCCGAGGTGCTGGACTACTCGGCCGGGCCGATCAGTGCCCAGCTGTCCGAGCCGGTCGACGCCGTCCTCGACCTGGTGGGCGGGGACACCCTCACCGACGCCCCGAAGCAGGTGCGCGACCCCGCGCGGATCGCGTCGGTCGTCGACCCATCGGTGCGGGACCTGGGCGGCCGGTACGTGTTCGTGCGCCCCGAGCACTCCGACCTCGAGGAACTCGGACGGATGGCGGACGCGGGGCAGTTCCGGGTGCCGATCGCCAAGGCGTTCCCGTTGGAGCAGACGGCCGAGGCGCAGCGGCTGGTCGCCGGCGGGCACGTGCGCGGCAAGGTCGTCGTCGCCCTCCGGTGACTCTCCTTCCTCCTGCGGACGACGCGGACGTCCCGCGGTACTGGGGCGAGCTCGGGCTGCCCGGGCTGGTCGACGTGCACGTGCACTTCCTGCCCGAGCGGGTGCAGGCCAAGGTGTGGCAGTTCTTCGCCGAGGGTGAGGCCCACTACGGGCAGGCCTGGCCGATCACCTACCTGCTGCCGGTCGAGGAGCGGCTCGCCGTCCTGGCGGGCCTCGGCGTCCGCGCCTTCCCGACGCTGCCCTATCCGCACAAGCCCGGTATGGCCGCGTGGCTCAACGAGCACGCGGCCGCCTTCGCCGCAAAGCACCCGCAGGCGCTGCAGTCGGCCACCTTCTTCCCCGAGCCGGGTGTGGCCGACTACGTCGACGCGGCTCTCGCCGGCGGGGCGCGGGTGTTCAAGGTGCACGTGCAGGTGGGTTCGTTCGACCCGCGGGACCCCTTGCTGCACGAGGTCTGGGCGCGGCTGGAGGAGACTGGGACGCCGGTGGTCATCCACTGCGGGTCCGGACCGCGGCCCGGGGAGCACACCGGCCCCGGGCCGATGACCGCCCTGCTCGAGCGGTTTCCCCGCCTGCAGCTGGTGATCGCGCACCTCGGGATGCCCGAGTACGGGGCGTTCCTCGACCTGGCCGAGCGCTTCGAGCGGGTGCATCTGGACACCACCATGTTCGCCACCGACTTCATCGAGCGGCGGATGCCCTTCGACCGGTCGCTGCTTCCCCGGCTGGGCGCGCTGCGGGACAAGGTGCTCCTCGGCACCGACTTCCCGTCCATCCCGTACCCCTACGCCCACCAGCTCGCGGCGCTGCATCGGCTGGAGCTGGGGGAGGAGTGGCTGCGCGCCGTCCTGTGGCGCAACGGGGCGCGGTTGTTCGGTCTCGGGGCCGTATGACCCCGCGGCTCACGCTCACCGCCGTGGTGCTGGACACTCCCGACCCGCGCGGGCTGGCGCGTTTCTACCAGCGGCTGCTGGGTTGGCCGCTGGCTTCCGACGACCCGGACTGGGCGAGCGTCCGCCCGGAGGGCAGTGGCGCCGGCCTGTCCTTCCAGCTGGAGGAGAACCACGTCCGCCCGGTGTGGCCGGCCGGGGAGGGTGATCCGCGGATACAGATGCACCTGGACATCGAGGTGGAGGACCTCGCCGCGGCCACCGAGCACGCGCTGGCGGTGGGCGCGGAGCTCGCCGACTTCCAGCCGCAGGACGACGTCCGGGTCTGCCTCGACCCCGCCGGTCACCCGTTCTGCCTGTGGGTTCGAGGCTGAATCCGGTGGCCGAGCCCGGTCGGCGTCCCTAGCCTCGGAGTCCGTGGCCGAGATTCCCGCGCTGCCCGATGGTCTCACTGCCCGCCCCCTGCGGAGCGACGACGTCGCCGCCGTCGCCGCGCTGCTGGCCGCCGCCGAGCATGTCGACAACACCGGGGAGTACCCCGACGCCGAGGACCTCGCCGAGTGGTGGAGCGGCTGGCACGTCGACCACGCACGCGACGGGATCGCCGTCTGCGACGGGTCCGGGCTGGTGGTCGGGTTCGCGACGGCGATGGCCCCACGCAACTTCCGCGGGAACTTTCGGGTCTACCTCGAGGGACGGGTTCGGCCGGACCATCGGGGGAGGGGCGTCGGCCGCGCACTTTTGGCCTGGCAGTTGGTGCGGGGAAGGGAGATCCATGCCGAGCGCGAGCCGGAGGCGTCCGGCCGGCTGACGGTGCCGGTGCCCGGGTCGATGGCCTCGCTGGAGTCGTTGGCGAAGGCCGCCGGTCTGTCCGCCGAGCGCTGGTACCGGCAGATGCAGCGGCCGCTCACCGACCTGCCCCTCCCTCGTCCGGTGCCCGGCGTGGAGCTCGTGCCGTTCTCCTGGGACCGCGACGACGAGAGCCGGCGGGCGCACAACGCGGCCTTCACCGAGCACCACGGCTCCGCGGAGCGCGACCCGGACTCCTGGCGGGCGATGTTCACCGGGCAGCGCGCCTTCCGTCCGGAGCTGTCGGTGCTCGCGGTGCAGGACGGTTCGGTCGTCGGTTACGTGCTGGCCTACGTGTACGAGGCTGACAGCCGGGCGACCGGTGTCCGTGAGACGCATTTCGGGCAGATCGGCGTGCTGCCGCAGGTCCGCAGCCGGGGGGTCGCCTCGGCGGTGATCGCGGCGGCTCTGCGGAGAGGCGCCGAGGAAGGCTGCCAGCGGGCCGGACTCGAGGTCGACACCGACAACGTGACCGGCGCGCTGCGGCTCTACGAGAAGCTCGGCTTCACCACCACGCGCACGCGCGTCTCCTGGTCCCTCGTCCTACCGCGGGTGGGGACCACGGCCGATCGCTAGGGTGCGCCGCATGGTCAGTGTCGATCAGCCCGACCTGGATGCCGCCGCAGTGGCCCGGGCGCATCGCGCCGTCGAGCCGCTGCACTCGCACATCTACTTCGCGCCCGAGCTCGAGGAGCGCCTGACCGGCCTGGGCCTGCGGGCCGGTCGCATGGCGTACTTTGCCGGCCGCGCAGCCGCGATGGGCCCGGTGGGAGCCGGAGTGGTGACGGCGACGTTCTACAGCTTCTCGCCGTCCCTGGTCGCGCACATGATCCCCCGGGCCTGGACGATCGCCTCGCCCGAGCGGGTCCTGGCCGCTCGTCTGGACGCTGTGCGCGCCTCGCTGACCCGGCTGCTGGGCGGTGCCGCAGCGGCCGCGGCGCCGGAGGTGGCGGAGCTGGCCGGGCTGCTCCGGGAGGCCTGCACGGCTCTGACGCCGGAGGGCCGCCCGCTCTACGCCGGGCACGCGGACCTGCCCTGGCCCGACGAGCCACTGCTGGAGCTGTGGCACGGCGCCACATTGCTGCGCGAGCACCGCGGCGACGGGCACCTGGCCGTCCTGCTGCGGGCGGGCCTCTCCGGACTCGAGGCGCTGATCACCCACACGGCGACCGGGCGGGGCTTCACCGAGGCGGCGGCCAAGGCCAGCCGCGGGTGGCGCGGGGAGGAGTGGGCGGCGTCCTGCGCCGTCCTGGCCGACCGCGGGCTGATCGACGACGCCGGGCTGACCGCCGAGGGGGAGGAGCTGCGGTCCGGGGTCGAGCGGGAGACCGACGTCCTCTCGGCCGCGCCGTGGGAACACCTGGGTCCCGAACGCACCGCCCGGGTCACCGAACTCGCCAAGGGGCTGGCCCGCGCGCTGGTCGCGAACGGCGCCTTCGCCGGCGGAATGTTCGCCCGCGGATGACCGACGGACCGGCGCGCCTGCCCTTCGCGCCCGACGACGGCGCCACCGCCGACCTGTTGCGCGCCCGCCGCGGCGGTCAGCTCTCCGCCCTGGACCGGCTGCTCCTGCACAGCCCGCCGGTCGCCGAGGGGTGGAACGCGCTGCTCGGCGCGCTGCGCTCGGGAACGACGCTGCCCGCCGACCTCCGGGAGCTGATCATCCTGCGCATCGCCGTCCTCAACGGCGCCGCGTTCGAGTGGACCGCCCACGAGCCGATCGCCCGTCGCGCCGGCCTGAACGACGGGCGGCTGGCCGCGTTGCGCAGCCCCGACGCAGGCATCTTCCCGGGATGGAGCCCCGTGCAGCGTGCGGTGGTGGGCTTCACCGACGCGTCGACGACGGCGGTCACCGTGCCGGACCCGGTTTTCGCGGCGCTGCGGGAGCACCTCGACGACCGCCAGGTCGTGGAGGTGATCGCCACCGTCGGCGG
>JALYMS010000366.1 GCA_030773535.1 Actinomycetota bacterium
AGCTCGCCGAGGTAGCCGTAGGGCAGGTAGAGCCGCTCGGTCCAGACGAACGTGGAGTGCTCGCCGCGCGGCTCGATCTCGAAGATGCCCGGGCCGCGGATCAGCCGCCCCGTGTGCTGCACCTCGACCCGCCGGGGCGGCTCCCACTTCGTGATGATCATGGTGTCGAGCACGCCGACCCGCCGGCCCCCGGGCAGCGGCAGCCCGGTCCGGGCAGCCAGCCGGCCGTGCAGTTCCTGCGCCGGGCCGCCCACGGTCGTGACGTCGGTGGCGAGCATCCATTCGCCCTGGCGTTCCCAGTCGACGAGCGCCGACCAGACCTGCTCCGGGGACGCGTCGACGTCGATCCTCTCCACCAGCTCAGGCACGTGGGCGCTCCTCGTCGGGGTTGCGGTCGTGGGCTCGTTCGGCGGAGTCCCCGGGTGCGGGGGCCCCGTCCTGCTTCGTCGCCCCGGCCCCTGGTGGATGCGCCGCCCCAGACCCGCGCAGGGCCGCCAGCTCGGCGTCCCGCTCGTCGAGGATCGAGGCGAACTCGTCGATCAGCCAGTCGACCTCGCTCATCCGGTAGCCGCGGAAGGCCGGGGAGAGGCGCAGCGCGCGCACGTCGTCGCCGAGCACGAGGCGGTCGTCCGGAAGCTCCACCGGGGAGCGGCCCGGGTCGGCGGGAAGCTGCGTCTCGCCGCGCCCCATCAGCAGCGAGGCGCCGAGGAAAAGCAGCCCACCGACGACGAGGACACCGACGACCAGCAAGAGGAAGTCCAGCACCTCAGGCGTCGAGCGGGCCGGTATCCACCGGCGCCCGCATGCCGCCTCCGCCGTCGCCCCTCTTCCGCGCGGCGTCGGCCGCCTGGATCACCGAAATCACGTGCGCGACGTCGTCGGTCACCGTGAAGAGCTCGAGGTCGGCGGGGCTGATCGTGCCCGTCGCGGCCATCGTGTTGCGGATCCAGTCGATCAGGCCCGACCAGTAGGCGGTGCCGAAGAGGATGACCGGAAAACGGGTCACCTTGCGCGTCTGCACGAGGGTGAGCGCCTCGAAGAGCTCGTCCAGGGTGCCGAAACCGCCGGGGAGGATGACGAAGGCCTCGGCGTACTTCACGAACATCGTCTTGCGGACGAAGAAGTAGCGGAAGGCGATCCCGACGTCGACCCACTCGTTCAGGTCCTGCTCGAAGGGCAGCTCGATGCCCAGTCCGACCGAGAGTCCCCCGGCCTCGCTGGCGCCCCGGTTGGCCGCCTCCATCGCGCCCGGACCGCCCCCGGTGATGACCGCGTAGCCGGCCCGGGCGAGCGCCGCGCCGATCTGGACGCCGGCGGCGTAGTGCGGATGGTCGCGCGGGGTCCGGGCGCTGCCGAACACGCTTACCGCCCGGGGCAGCTCGGCCAGCAGCCCGAAGCCCTCGACGAACTCGCTCTGGATCCGGAGCACCCGCCAGGGGTCGGTGTGCACCCAGTCGGTGGGGCCACGCCGGTCGAGCAGGCGCTGGTCGGTCGTCGACCCGTGGATCTGCGCGTCGGGCTCGCCGCCGCGCAGGACGACGGGGCCACGGTGGCGGGTGGGCCGGGGACGGCGGTCGTCGGCCGGCGGCTGGGGGGACTGGGGGGACTCGGGGAATTGGGTGGTCATGCCGTGCTCCTCATGGCGGCGCTCCCGGACAGGTAGGCGATCAGGGCGTCCTCGGCCGGCTGCAGGCGGTCGACGAGGACGTGTTCCTCACGGGTGTGCGCCAGCTGCGGGTCACCGGGACCGTAGTTGACCGCCGGGATGCCGAAGGCGGCGAACCGGGCGACGTCGGTCCAGCCAAGCTTCGCCCGCGCGGGACGACCGACGGCCGCGACGAAGGCCGCCGCCGCAGGCTCGGCCAGACCCGGCAGCGCTCCGCCCGCGTTGTCGACCACGGTGAGCGTCGCTCCGGCGCGGAGGGCGTCGGCGAACACCTCCCGCACGTGCGCCTCCGCGGCGTCCTCGTCCCGGTCGGGGGCGTACCGGAAGTTGACCTCGACCCGGCAGTCGTCGGGGATGACGTTGCCCGCGTTGCCCCCGGAGATCCGGACCGCGTTGAGCCCCTCGCGGTAGGTGCAGCCGTCGATGTCCACGGTGCGGGCCGAGTAGTCCGCCAGGGTGGCCAGGAGGGGAGCAGCGCCGTGGATCGCGTTCAGGCCGAGCCAGCTCCGTGCGCTGTGCGCCCGCCGGCCCGGCACGTCGATCACGGCCCGCAGGGTGCCCTGGCAGCCGGCCTCGATCTCGCCGTCGGTCGGCTCGAGCAGCACCGCGAGGTCCCCGTAGAGCCAGCCCCGGCGCTCGCGGGCGACCCGGCCCAGTCCGTTGAGGGCCGAGTCGACCTCCTCGTTGTCGTAGAACACGAAGGTGAGATCGCAGGCCGGCGTGCCGCCGGGGACGCCGAAGTGGCCGGCCAACCGCAGCATCACCGCGTCGCCGGCCTTCATGTCTGTGGTGCCGCATCCGTACAGCCGCTGTACCCCGTCGACGACGCGCAGCTCGGAAGGCACGTTGTCGGCGATGGGAACGGTGTCCAGGTGCCCCGCGAGGACCACCCGGGTGGGTCGGTCGAGGTTCGTCCGGGCCAGCACGGCGTTGCCGATCCGCTCCACCTCGAGACCGCCCAGGCCGCGC
>JALYMS010000367.1 GCA_030773535.1 Actinomycetota bacterium
TCGCGGACAAGTTCCAGCGCGACCGATCCGCGGAACGCCCGGTAGGCGCGGAAGGCAGCAACCGTACCGGCGTCGAGGTCGACGACGCGGGCTTGCCCGGTCGTCGTCGCTCCCTCGACCAGCTTCTCGCCCTGCCCCTTGTCCTCGATCACACCCACACTGCGTCGGACGGCGATCCGTCCGGCGTCCAGGTGCTGAGCCGCGCCATCCCCGACCCGCACGCCGACTCCCACCGCCTGACACCGCCAGCGCCCGGCCTGCCGCGCACCGGCGTGGGCGACTGCCGGGCAGCCGCCCCGGGTTCCTGCGGATGCGCGCGGCTCGCCACCGTTGGGGAGAAGACCCCGACACGGCGAGCGACCCCCTGCACGTGCGCGGGCAGGGGGTCGCTCGGTGCTCGGGGTCCCAGGTGGGTGACGAACTACGCCGTCTGGTTCACGCCTTGTAGTTCACGTGCGCGTGGTCCATGTGGTTGGCCGTGGCGCTGCCACGGTCCTCCATGGCCTTCCACGAACCGGTCGGCGAGGTGAGGATGTGCTGCTGCCAGATGATGTAGCTGACGCCGAGCCTGTCCCAGTTGGCGATCTGGTACTGGACGATCCCATCACCGAGGGCCCGATTAGAGCCGACCATGTAATCCAGTGCCAGCCCGGACGGGTGCCCGTTCGGGTCGGTGGCGCTGGCACGCGTTCCTCCGATCGTGAGGCCGGCCGCGCCCGGCACGTCGGAGACGACGGCGTTGGCGGCGGCCTGGGTCTGCGGCTTCACGGGCCCGGCGCTGTTGGTGATCTGAGCGACGGCCGTGGACGTCGTGGCAGCAGGAGCCGCCACGGCCTGGGTGATCACGGTGGAGGCGTGGATGGGCACGGCGGCGGGGGCTGCCGAGACCACCGCGGCCTGGTGCGACCCGGAGAGGACCAGGGCCATACCCGGGACGATGCGGTTGGGGTCGCTGCCGATGACCGCGGCGTTGCGCTCGTACAGAGCCCGCCAGGACTGGGCGTGGGCCGCGGCTATCCTGGCCACGGTGTCGCCACGCTTCACCGTGTAGCTGCCCGCCGGGGCGGCACTGTGCTTGCCCGGCGCCGGAGCAGCAGCCGGCTGCTCGGCGGCGACAGCCGGCGCGGACGACTGGGCAGTGGCCGGGGTGGTGCCCTCGGTCAGCCGCTTGCCACAGGTGGGCCAGGCGCCGATGCCCTGCCCGGCGAGCACCTTCTCTGCGATCTGGACCTGCTCGGCGGGGGTCGCCAGGTCCGCGCGGGGCGCGAGGGCGGCACCTCCGTAGCCGGTCCAGGTGGACTGGCTGAACTGCAGCCCGCCGTAGTAGCCGTTGCCGGTGTTGATGCTCCAGTCACCGCCGGACTCGCACTGGGCCACACCGGCCCAGTCGTGTGTGATGGCGGCTTGCGCCGGAGAGCTCAGGACGCCCAGTCCGACGACGGTGGCGCCTGCCACCACGGGGACGCCGGCCAGGGCCTGCTTGGTGCGGACATATCGCGGGGCGCGATGCTTTGCCATGGTTGATCTCCGATCACCGCCGGCGAGGTGAGCTGTCGGGTTCGGACGATCGGTGCCCGGCCGCACTACGCGGCTTCACCCCAAGGCGCGCTGAGCGCGCCGGGAACGTGGGTCCCCCACCCCTGCCCTGAGATCTCTTTTGGATGACAGCCGGTGGGCAGGGTTTGGCGGACCGGGTGCCGCGACTCATTGGTCGAGCGCAGCCAAGACGGTAGGGACGCTTCTGTGAGATGTCGTCGTGATGAGAATCACGTCTGCCGCGCTGGAGGGGCGCAGGGCCCGTGGGCTAACCGCCTCAGGATCCGGTGCAACGCTCGTGAGCAGGCTCGGAGCCGCGTCGGCTCCGCGCCCGGCCGGAGGGCGCCCACCGCGAGCCCCACCGGTGAGTGGGCCAAGTCACAGCCGAACACGGACAGGCCACCGAGCCCGGTGTAGACGTCATCCGCCTCCCACCAGAGCGCCGGTGGCAGCCCGGCTGCTGCCGTGGTGCCGCGCGCCCACGACGAGAGCAGTCGATGGCCTTCCAGCTGCTGGTCCACCCGCTGCTGGAACGACCGCACGGTCCTGCGCCGCGACCAGTGGGGCCCGGGACGATCGGCTGGACGGGCCATTCCAACGCCTACAGGCGGACCAGCCACCTCCGCCATGGCCGCGGTGCCGGCCGGTGACGACGGCGCCGTTGTCGGTGACGAGAGCGGCGGGGTCACCGTGCATCTGGGCGGTGACGCGATAGTCGCGGTGCACAGCGGGTGCGGTGGCCACCTTGTTGCTGGTGCTGGCCAGGCAGTAGCGGGCATGGTCGTCGATCCAGTCCACAATCTCGGCGTCGATGCCGTCGGCCAGCGGTCAGCGGTCGATGTCGGCCCGCCAGCGCTCGTTGGGCTGCTCGGCGGCGAAGCTGATGTAGCTGCTCTCGGGCCGCCGGTGCGGCTGCGGAACGACGACTCCGCGGGCGGTGAGGATCCGCCAGATGCTGCTGACCGCGGGGTGGTTCCGTGTCGGCGGTGCGGGGGGCGGCGATGGTGGCCGCGCCGGCCTCGTGACCGTTCTCGTCCATGTCCTTGCGGAACACCCCTTTGGTCGCCGGAACGGCCTCGAGTCATCGCGGGCCGGTGGGCAGGGCTTCCGGCTCGCCGACCACCGGGGGCGGAGGTCGTCCCCGATCACTCGCTTGAGCAACGTCGCTGGGCAGTACAACTAGCCGGTGCCGTCCCGAGGGTGGGAACGGCAGTTGCGGCGTCCACCCATGGGCGTGGCAAGCGCTTGACCTAGAAGTAGTCGCCGCCCTTGCGGACCGGGTCGTCGGTCCCCCACGCCTGCTGGGAGTCCGGCCGCCTCGCCAGGTGTGGGATGTGCTTCGAGCAGTGGATGTAGGCCTCAACGACGTCGACACGCACCCAGCGCTCCGGTGTGCGCCCGTTCCGCTGCAGCAGTCCGTCGACGGCCTCCTCCGGCAGCGAGCGGCTGGAGACCCATTGCGCGCTGTCGAGCATGGACGCCCGGCCGTTGACGCGCCCCGTCGGGAACTTCGAGTCGTCCGGGGCCGTGCTCACACCGACCAGAGCTCGTGCCAACCGGACGGGTGCATCGGGCTCGGCGCCGTCACGCACGTCAAACGGTTCCTCAGACCCCTCGGCGGGACCGTGTGGCACAGCCGCCCGACGAGGCGGCCCTAGCGAGGAGGACGTCATGCCGTTCGTCAACGTCGAGGTCATCCAGGGCGTCTTCACGCCCGACCAGAATCAGGCCATGGTGGAACGTCTCACCGACGCCATGGTGGCGATCGAGTGAGAAGCCATGCGGGTGATCACCTGGGTGGTCGTCGAGGAGGTCGCCAGGGTGACTGGGGCATCGGCGGGAAGTGCCTTACGACTGCGGACGTGAAGGCCCTCGCGGCCACTGCCGACGGGTAGCCGCGGGCGGCGGCGCCGGCGCGCCGGTGCCGCCGCTCGATCACCGCACGGAGCCAGCGTGAGGGCCTACGGTCGCCGGTGT
>JALYMS010000368.1 GCA_030773535.1 Actinomycetota bacterium
GCCCGGCCGAGGCCGCCGACATCGCGAACTTCTCGATGCCGATCGAGGACATGGACCTCACCGTCCGGTCCTACAACTGCCTCAAGCGCGAGGGCGTGCACACCGTCGGTGAGCTCGTCACCCGCTCCGAGGCCGATCTGCTCGACATCCGGAACTTCGGGGCCAAGTCGATCGACGAGGTCAAGATGAAGCTGGCGGCCATGGGCCTCGCGCTCAAGGACAGCCCGCCCGGGTTCATCCCCACCTCGATCGAGAGCTACGACGAGGGCTACGAGACCGACGCCTACCAGGGCACGACCGAGTACGGCAATGCCCAGTTCGGCGAGGCCGAGTACAGCGACACCTCCTACCAGGAGACCGAGCAGCTCTGACCGGGTCCGTGCCGGACGGTGGGGGAACCCGCCTCCGGCGCGCCGGTGCGGGCAGCCAGACTGGCCGTCCGCACGGCACCAGCCACGAAAAGCACGACGTTTTGCACCACGGATGCAGCCGAGCACCCACCGCCCGGCCGCCTGAGGAAGGACCGACATGCCCACCCCTACCCAGGGCCCACGTCTCGGCGGCGGTCCCGCGCACGAGCGGCTGATGCTGGCCAACCTGGCCACCTCGCTGTTCGAGCACGGGCGGATCACCACCACCGAGGCAAAGGCCAAGCGGCTGCGCCCGCTGGCGGAGAAGCTGGTGACCTTCGCCAAGCGCGGCGACCTGCACGCCCGCCGCCAGGTGATGACGACCATCCGCGACAAGGACGTCGTCCACACGCTCTTCGCCGAGATCGGTCCCCGCTACGAGAACCGCCCGGGTGGCTACACGCGGATCACCAAGGTCGGTCCGCGCAAGGGTGACAACGCCCCGATGGCGGTCATCGAGCTGGTCGAGGCCCTGACGGTCGGTCAGCAGGCCGTCGGCGAGGCCGAGCGGGCCCGGCGCACGAAGTTCGCCTCCGGCGCCGGTGCAGCTGCCGCCTCTGGTGAGACCACGGCCGACGCCATCGAGGTCGCCGATCCGGCGGACGGGGCCGGCGACAGCCAGGTCGTGGCGACCGACGCAGAGTCCGTCGATGCTGGATCCGGCGAGGATGCGGTGCCCGCGGACGGCGCCGATGAGGCGTCCCCCGAGGGCGGCGACGCGGTGGCGACGGACGCGGAATCCCCGGACGATGCCGCGACTCCGGGCGGCGCGCGGTGAGCGAGGCAGGCAAGCAGGGGCCTGCCGGCGCTGCCGGCGTGCGCGTCGGAGGCGGTGACCAGGGCGCGACCCTCGACGGCGAGACCACCGGCCCCGGCGGGGACACCTCCCCGGCCGTGGTCGACGGCTCCGTCGACGAGGAGGCGCAGGCGGTCGTCACCGACGTCTTCAACCCCGACGGGGAGCGTCAGGACGACAGCGACGTGACCCCGGAGCCGATCGCGCAGAACGCCGCCCTGGTCGACGACCCGGTGCTCTCCCCGGAGGTCGCCGCTGCCGCTGCGGCGGAGATCGAGGCCGCCGAGCTCGGCGACGCCGCGACCGCGGGCGTCCAGGCGCCCGGCGGCGAGGCCGCGCCCGACCCGAAGTAAGACCCTGGATCGCCCCCAGGTCCCGGACGAGCCCGCCACCCCTGACGGTGGCGGGCTCGTCCGTCTTCGTCTGGCGGTCTCCTACGACGGGACGACGTTGCACGGGTGGGCCCGCCAGCCCGGGCTGCGCACCGTGCAGGGGGAGCTGGAGCAGGCGCTCGCGATCGTCCTGCGCCGTCCGGTGGACCTGACCGTCGCCGGGCGCACCGACGCCGGCGTCCACGCGACCGGGCAGGTGGCGCACTGCGACGTGCCGCGCGACGTCTGGGCGGAGCACGAGCACCGACTGGTCCGCCGGTTGCGCGGCGTGCTGCCGCCCGACATCGCGGTCCCGGCGGTCGGAGCGGCACATCCGGACTTCGACGCCCGCTTCACCGCCCTGGCCCGGCACTACGTCTACCGGCTCACCGACGCCCCCTGGGGGCCGCCTCCCCTGCGTCGGGCCGACGTCGTGGGCTGGCCGCGGTCGCTGGACACCGCCGCGATGGGCGCCGCGGCCGCCCTGCTGCTCGGCGAGCACGACTTCGCCGCCTTCTGCCGCAGGCGCGAGGGGGCGACGACCATCCGCACGCTCCGCAACCTCGGCGTCGTCCGGGAGGTCGACGAGTCGACGGGCGCGGAACTGATCCTCGTCTCCGCCTCGGCCGACGCCTTCTGCCACTCGATGGTGCGCAGCCTCGTGGGAGCGCTGCTGGCGGTCGGCGAGGGGCGCCGGCCGGTGGAGTGGCCCGCCGCCCTGCTGGACCGCACCGAGCGGGCCGGGGACGTCCCGGTCGCGCCCGCGGGCGGCCTGACGCTGGTCGCCGTCGACTACCCGCCCGACCGCGACCTGGCCGCCCGCGCTCTGATCACCCGCGCCCGCCGTAGTTAGCCGATCGCGGCCACCGCCTCGGGGATCGGGGGCGGGCCGCCGACCACCTCAGGACTCGGCCGTCCTGCTCGATGTCCAGGAGGGCCAGCAGGGTCGCCGCCACGTCGTCCCGCGGGATGCTGCCCCGCTCCACACGCCGGTCCAGGGTCACCCGGCCGGTGCCCGGGTCGTCGGTGAGGCCGCCCGGCCGGAGCACCGTCGTGCGGAGCGACGTCCGGCGAGCAGCTCCCGCTCGGCGGCCAGCTTGGCCCGCAGGTAGGCGGCGAAGACCTCGTCGACGCCGTCGGGGGCAGCGCCGTCGGCGACGCCCTCCACGCCCATCGAGGAGACGAGGGATACCGGGCGATCCCCGCCCGCTCGGCCGCGTCGGCCAGCAGCAC
>JALYMS010000369.1 GCA_030773535.1 Actinomycetota bacterium
CCCACCGAAGCCGGCGACGGCGACGGTCCACCCGCCCGCCATCGACGCGATGTGCAGCCCGTGTCCCGCGTTGTGGTGCAGGTTCTGCAGGTCGGTCAGCGCCGCCTCGGCCCAGTAGTCGTGCGCGAGCTGCAGATGCCCGGTCTCCGCCGCGACGACCGCCTGCTGGGTCGCCGACAGCGAGGAGTCGCGCGTCGTCCGCGGCTCGTAGTACGCGAAGTTCGCGATCTTCTCCTCGAGGGTGAACGCGTCCCCGCGCAGGTGCAGCGCCATGACCAGGTCGGCCTGCTTCACCACCTGCTTGCGGTAGATCTCGAAGTAGGGGTAGTGCAGCAGCAGCGGGTAGTTCTCCGCGGGCGTGTTCTCGAAGTCCCACTCCTCGTGGTGGGTAAAGCCGTCGGACTGCATGTGCACCCCGCGCTGGGTGTCGTAGGGCACCGCCATCAGCGCCGCCGCCCGCAGCCACACCTCCACCTCCTCCCCCGTGACCGCCAGCCGGCCGGCCACCTCGGGCTGGCGCTCCACCGCCTCGGCCGCCTCCCGCAGGTTCCGCTGCGCCATGAGGTTGGTGAACACGTTGTTGTCGACGACGGCGGTGTACTCGTCGGGTCCCGTCACGCCGTCGATCCGGAACCCGTGCTCGGGATCGAAGTGCCCCAGCGAGGCCCACAGGCGCGCGGTCTCGATGAGCAGCTCGGCCCCGAAGTCGCGGTCGAAGTCCTCGTCCAGCGTGGCGTTGTAGTACCGGACGACGGCGTCGGCGATGTCGGCGTTGATGTGGAAGGCCGCGGTCCCGGCCGGCCAGTAACCGGACGTCTCCTCGCCGCGGATCGTCCGCCACGGGAACGCCGCCCCCCGCCGCCCCAGCACCTTCGCCCGCTCGCGGGCCAGCTCGAGGGTGGAGTGGCGCCAGCGCAGTGCGTCGCGGGCGGCGTGCGGAGCGGTGTAGGTGAGCACAGGGAGCACGTAGGACTCGGTGTCCCAGAAGGTGTGCCCGTCGTACCCGGGCCCGGTGAGGCCCTTGGCCGGGATCGCCTGTCGCTCACCGCGGAGCCCGGCCTGCAGGACGTGGAACATGCCGACGCGCACCGCCTGCTGCAGTTCGTCGTCGCCCTCGATCTCGACGTCCGCCTCGTCCCAGTGCTGGTCGAGCAGCTCCCGCTGCTCGCGCACCAGCCGCTCGAAGCCGGCCAGCTTGGCGGTGGCGAGGGCGCCCTCGACCTGGTCGCGGACGGCGGCGTCCGACCGCCGCGACGACCAGCCGTATGCCAGGAACTTGGTCAGCGTCAGCGTTCCCCGGGGCGGGATCCGGGCCGCGAGGGTGTACCGGGCGAGGTCGCCGCTGGCCTCGATGTCCTCGGTACTGGTGTCGGGGGTCTCGATCACGTGGTCCATGCCGGCCGCGAGCCGCAGCCGGCTCCGCTTGGTCCGGTGGACCAGCACGGCCCGCCGGCCGCGAGCGACCGCCAGCTCGCACTGCAACGCCCGGCCCAGCGCCGCGGCCGCCCGGGGGTCCTCTCCCCCACCGCCGTGCGCCGCCTCGTTGGCCAGGAGGTCGGACTGGAGGGCCACGTAGAGGTCACCCAGGTCGTCGGTGACCTCCACCTTGTACTGGATGGCGGCGATCGACCGGCGGACGAGCGAGACCAGGCGGGTACTGGTCACCTGCACCGTGCGCCCACCGGGTGACTGCCATTCGGTCGACCGCCGCAGCACGCCTCCGCGCAGGTCCAGCACCCGACGGTGCTCGATGATCTCGCCGTAGTTGAGGTCCAGCGGCGAGTCCTTCACCAGGAGGCGGATCAGCTTGCCGTCGGTGACGTTGACCACCGTCTGGCCCTGCTCCGGAAAGCCGTAGCCCGTCTCGGCGTGCGGCAGCGGCCGCTCTTCGAAGAACCCGTTGAGGTAGGTGCCCGGGACGATGGCCGGCTCGCCCTCCTCGAACGACCCCCGCATGCCGATGTGGCCGTTCGCCAGCGCGAACACCGACTCGTGGACGCCGAGGGAGGAGTGGTCCAGACCGATCTCGGTCAGCGACCACGGCTCGATCGGGAACGTCGTGCGCCCCTCCGTCACGCCTCGTCCCCCAGGAGCTCGGAAAGATCCTGGACGACGACGTCGGCACCCATCTCCCGCAGCTGCGCGGCCTGTCCCACCCGGTCCACGCCGACCACGAACCCGAAGGAACCCGCCCGGCCCGCGGCCACACCGGACAGGGCGTCCTCGTAGACGACCGCCTCGGCCGGCGGAACGCCCAGCGCGCGGGCGCCGGCGAGGAAGGTGTCGGGTTCCGGCTTGCCGCGCAGGCCGTCGCGCGCGGCGACGACGCCGTCGATGCGGACGTCGATCAGGTCGGCGAACCCGCCCGCAGCGATCACCTGCTCGCCGTTGGCCGAGGCGGTCACCACGGCCGTCGCCAGCCCCGCCTCTTTGACCGCCCGCAGGTACCGGACCGACCCCTCGTAGACCTCGACGCCGTGCTCCTCGAGCTCGCGCAGCACCAGCTCGTTCTTGCGGGTGGCGATGGCCTGCACGGTGGCGGCGTCGGGAGCGTCGTCCGGCGCCCCCTCGGGCAGCTCGATGCCGCGGCTGGCGAGGAACCCACGCACGCCGTCGGCCCGGTGCCGCCCATCGACGTAGGCGTTGTAGTCCTCCTGGCTGAACTCGGCGCCCCCCGGGGCGTGCGCTCGGAGGAACTCGTCGAACGTGCGCTTCCAGGCGGCGAAGTGGACGGTCGCCGTTCGGGTCAGCACGCCGTCGAGGTCGAAGAGACAGGCGCGGATCGAATCCGGCAGGCCGAATGACCCGGAAGCTGGCACGCTGCGACGCTACCGGCGCGGGGCTCCCCGCACGCGGTCGAGCAGCTGCGGGTGGTGGACCGGCTCCGGCGCCCGCACCGCCGACGCGCGCCCCGCGCTGCAGCTGCCTAGGGTCGCTCCGGGAACGATGCCTTCGGACCGAGGAGTGAACCGCCATGCGCGACCGGCCCATCCCGCCCGACCCCTACGACTTCCTGCCCGAGGTCCCGAGCTTCTCCGTGACCAGCAGCGACGTCTCCGATGGCGGGGTCCTGCCCATGCCGCAGGTGAGCGGGGTGATGGGCGCCGGCGGCGAGGACCGCTCCCCGCAGCTGTCCTGGTCGGGCTTCCCCGAGGGGACCAGGAGCTTCGCCGTGACCGTGTACGACCCCGACGCCCCGACCGCCAGCGGCTTCTGGCACTGGGCGGTGGCCAACATCCCGGCGTCGGTCACCGAGCTGCCAGCCGGCGCGGGCACGCAGGACGGCGGCAGCCTCCCCGCCGGCGCCCTGCAGCTGCGCAACGACGCCGGCTTCCCCGGGTACGTCGGGGCAGCTCCCCCGTCCGGGCACGGCCCCCACCGGTACTTCGTCGTGGTGCACGCCGTGGACACCGACGCCCTCGACGTCACTGCGGACACCGGGCCCGCCGTCCTCGGCTTCAACCTGTTCTTCCACACCCTCGCGCGCGCGACGCTGGTCGCCACGTACGAGCAGACCTGAGGGTCGCCGCTGCGCCGGCGACCCACCGGTGCAGCCGCACAAGTGGGCTCGGGTGCCGATCAGTCCTCGGCGGGCCGGTGGTCGGCCACCGCCGCCGTGCCGAGCCAGGCGAAACCGGCCCGCTCGTAGACCCGTGCCACGTCGTCGTCCCCGGCCGTGAGGAAGACCATGTCCGCCGTCTCCCGCGCGTGGGACACCAGCGCGGACGCCATCCCGGCGCCGAGCCCACGACCACGCAGCCGTGGCGACGTCGCGACGCCCACCACCTCGCTCACCTCGGTACCGCCGATGTCGACGGGCTGGTGGGAGCCGACGGCCACGGGCCGGCGGTCCTCGACGGCGACCATCATGACCGTGCGACCGGCGGCGATCCGCTCGCGCAGGGCCGCGGTCCGGGCCACCGCCTCCGGGGACGTGTCGAGCGGTACCTCCCGGACGTCGGCGCGCCCCCCCGGGTGGGCGAAGGCGGTGGCCGCCACCCGCTGGTAGTGCGGGAGCTCCGGGTCGTCGGCGCCGACGAGGTAGAGCCGGACACCCGCCGGGAACACGATCTCCAGCGGGTCGACGGCCACGAGCAGGGGCAGCTCCTCCACCACGAGCCCGCCCGCGCGGGCTGCGGCAGCCGTCCCCGGGGACGACTCCGGCACCCACTCCAGGGCACCGGGCAGGCCGGCCGCCTCCTGCAGCGCGACCGCGGCACGGACGTCGTCCGCCGACACCGGGCCCGCCCCGACGCGCGGCCGGGCCGGATAGGGCCACGCCGGCTCGCCGACGGGCACGTCGAGGGCGCCGACGTGCTCGATCCGCGCGTCGGGCAGTGGCGCTTCGGCGTAGTAGCGCTCGACGCACTCGAGCAGCCCTGGACGGGTCGACACACGGGCACCCTAGACGCGGGACCCGTTCGGGGCGGGTGGCCTGCGCTCTTCCGATCCCTCCCCCACCCGGGCGGGTGACCCGGGCGAACGGCCCCCGCGCGCGGAACGGCACGATGGTCGCCGTGACGGCCGGTTCCCGGAGCTCCATCTCGCCCTACGCGGTGTTCGACCGCGCCTCCTGGCGCGCGCTCGCCGCCGGGTCGCGGCTGCCGCTGGACGAGACGGAGCTGCGCGGACTGGCCACCATGGGCGACCGCATCGACCTCGACGAGGTGTCGACCGTCTATCTGCCACTGGCCGAGCTGCTGGGGCTGCACGTCACGGCCAGCCGGCGCCTGTGGGCCGCGCAGAGCGAGTTCCTGGGGAACGCGACGGCGAAGGTTCCCTTCGTCATCGCCGTGGC
>JALYMS010000370.1 GCA_030773535.1 Actinomycetota bacterium
CCGCTGCGGCTGCTCGGCACCCCGCCGTCCTGGTACAAGAGCGCGGCCTACCGGTCGCGCGTGGTGCGCGACCCGCGGGGGGTGCTGGCCGAGTTCGGGCTCACGATCGCGCCGGACCGGGACATCACCGTCTGGGACTCGACCTCGCACGTGCGGTACATGGTGCTGCCGCGCCGTCCGTCCGGAACCGAGGGGATGAGCGAGGACCAGCTCGCCGCCCTCGTCCAGCGGGACGCGCTCATCGGCGTCGCCGAGGTGCCCTCGCCCGCCTGACCCGTCCCACCCGACCGCCCCGTTCCCGAGCTGGAGGCCCGACCGTGCTGCTGATCAACAACTCCGACGTCGAGAAGGTCCTGGAGGCGCGGATGTGCTTGGACGCGCTGGAGGGCGTCTTCCGCGAGATCGCCGCCGGCGAAGCGGTGGGCCTGGGGCGGATGGACATCTACGTCCCCTCCGGGGAAGAGCAGGCACCGTACTACCGGTGGGCGGTGATGGCCGGCGGCAGCCGCAAGGACGGCTACGTCTGCGCCCGCATGCTCTCGGACATGGTCGCGTGGCCGCGGGAGTACGGCAGCATCCGGGAGAACAAGTACGCCCGGCAGCCGGGCACGTTCTGCGGCCTGCTGTTCCTGTTCAGCGCCCGGACCGGCGAGCCCGTCGCGATGATCAACGATGGGGTGCTGCAGCACGTCCGCGTGGCCGGCGGGGCCGGGCTGGGCGTCAAGTATCTCTCCCGAGAGGACAGCAGCACCGTCGGGATGATCGGCTCGGGCGGCATGGCGCGGACCTATCTGGACTCGTTCCTCCAGTCGAGGGCCATCACCCGCGTGCAGGTCTACAGCCCCAACTCCGCCAACCGGGATGCCTACGCGCGGGAGATGGCCGACCGGCACGGCATCGACGTCGTGCCCGTCGATTCCGCGCGGGAGGCCGTCCGCGGCACGGACATCGTCTCGATCTGCACGTCGTCCAACCAGCCGGTGTTCTTCAACGAGTGGCTCGAGCCCGGCATGCACGTCACGAACCTGACCTCAGTGGACGTGGAGCGGGACCTGTACCGGACGGTGGACGTCGCGATGCGCCCCGGCCAGGCCACGCCCCGGCTGGAGCGCTACCCCGAGGAGACTTTCCACGCCCGCGCCGGCTACCTGGCCTACGTCGCGGGCACGCCCGAAGAGCGCGCGATCGTCCCTCGTGTCGACCTGCCGGCGGACTTCCTGGACATGCCGCGGTTGTCGGACCTGATTGGTGGCCGGGTGGAGGGCCGCACCTCCCCCGAGCAGACCTCCTTCTTCAACAACGTCGGTGCGATCGGCGCTCAGTTCGAGGCCGTCGCGGCCACGGTGTACGAGAAGGCGCGCGACGCCGGTGTCGGCACCGAGATCCCGACCGAGTGGTTCCTGCAGGAGGTGCGTGACTGACAGCGCCCCTCGCCGTCCTGCGCCCTGCGAATGTATGACCAACAGGCTGAAGAAGGGGAATCGCGTGTTGCTGATCGACAACGAGACGACCGCGAGCGTCCTGGCCATGCCGGACGTCGTCACCGCGCTGGAGCAGGCCTACCGCGACCTGGCTGCGGGCGAGGCGATCTGCCGGCCGCGCATCGACATGCGCCTCCCGATCGACGACCGGGCGATCTACCAGTGGGGGACCATGGAGGGCGGCTCGGCCGCCTCCGGCTACTACGCCATCCGCATGAAGTCCGACGTCCTCACCGAGGTCGAGTACGGCGGCACGCGTACGCAGGAGAAGCACTGCGTCCAGCCGGGCACCTTCTGCGGCCTGGTGTTCCTCCTGTCGGCGCGCACGGGTGAGCCGCTGGCGATCCTCAACGACGGCGTGCTCCAGCACATGCGGGTCGGCGCCGACTCGGCGATCGGCACGAAATTCGGGTCCCGCGAGGACGCCCGCGTGCTTGGCATGCTCGGCTCCGGTGGGATGGCGCGCAGCCACCTGGAGGCGCTGCTCACGGTCCGGCCGCTGGAGCGGGTGCAGGTGTACAGCCCGACCAAGGCCAACCGCGAGGCCTACGCCGCGGAGATGAGCGAACGGCACGGCGTCGAGGTGGTGGCCGTGGACGAGGCGCGGGACGCCTTCCGAGGGGCCGACATCGTCTCCGGCTGCACCGACGCCGCCGCCGACGTCATCGTCGGCGACTGGCTCGAGCCGGGGACGCACGTGACGAGCATCGGTGGCGGTGTCGACGCCCGAGCCCGCGAGGTGTTCGACGTGTGGCTGCGCCTGGGCACCGCGCCTGCGCCGCTCAACGACCCGGACTGGCGGCCGACCGACGAATTCCTCGCCTACGCCGCACGCCCCTCCGATGCGGTATGGGGCCACCACCGGCACGGCCGGGTTCGCCGTCTTCCGGAGGGGCCGGGCGCGCCGCGGGTGGTGACCTTCGAGGAGGTGCTCACCGGGGCGGACAAGGCCCGCAACAGCGACACGGAGATCACCTTCTCCGAGCGCGGCAACATCCAGGGCGCCCAGTTCTTCGCCGTCTCGGGACTGATCTACGAGAAGTGCCGGGAGCGCGGCCTGGGCCACGAGCTGCCGACGTCCTGGTTCCTGCAGGACATCCGGGACTGAGCATGCGACTACTGACCAATGCCGACATCGCCTCGGTGCTCACCATGGCCGAGGGCATCGCGGCCCTGCGTACCGGATACGACGACCTGGCCCGCGGTGATGCCACCTACATTCCGCGCATCGACCTGTACGCGCCGACCGGGCGGGATGACGACTACTACCAGTGGGGCTCCATGGCGGGCTCCTGCCGCAGCTACGGCGTCGTCGCCGTCCGGATCAAGTCCGACGTCACGTCCTGGCCGCAGGGCCGGACGAGCGAGAAGTACTGCGTCGAGCCCGGTACGTACTCCGGGATCATCCTGCTCTACAGCATCGGAAACGGGGAGCCGCTCGCATTGCTCCAGGACGGCCACCTGCAGCACGTGCGGGTGGGCGCCGCCGCCGGGATCGGCGTGGACGTCA
>JALYMS010000371.1 GCA_030773535.1 Actinomycetota bacterium
CGTCCTTCGTCGTAGGGGCACAGCAGCCGCCAGGCGGGCCCGGCGTCGAAGGCGTGGTTGAGCAGGTGCTCCTGCAACTCGCACTCGACGAGCTCGAGGCCACGTCGTCCCGGGAAGGCGGGCTCACCGACGCCCCGCAGCCCCTGTCCGGCGTGCGTGCGCTCCTGGACGGCCGCCGCCCAGATCCCGATGATCCGGGCCGGGTTGGCGCCGACGTCGGCCATGTCGAGGAATCGCACGGCGGCGGAGTCGACGCCGAGCGCGTCCCGCAGCAGCTCGAGCCGGGGGCGGGGCTCGGCGACGACCACGGCCTCGTCCTGCTCGAGGCCGTCCCGGACGAACGGGAGCACACCGGCCAGGAAGCTCTTGTCGTCGCGGTAGAAGAGCACCTCGTGCTCGAACCTGTCGGCTGCTCCCGCCCGGTCGAGCACCGCGGCGGTCACGCCGGTGTCCCGAGGAAGGTCACCGGGGCCACCCGGTCGAGGCCCAGCAGCCGCCACATGCGCTGCAGGAGGCGCGAGGCACCCGCCACCCGCAGCGGCGCGTCGAGCCCCGCAGCCCACCGGGCGAGGACGCGGCACCCGGCGACGTCGACGAACTCCAGCCGGCCGAGGTCGAGGACCACCCCTCCGCGGGCACCGGGGGAGTCGGCGAGCACGCGGTGGAGCCGGTCCGCGGTGAAGACGTCGACGCTGCCGGTGAGGACCACCCGGTCGTCACCGGAGAAGGCGTCGTCCTCGGAGAAGACCTGGAACGCCGGGATTCCTTCCGGCGCGTGCACGACCGGGTGCACGGCGGCGACCTCGTCGAGCGCCTCCGAGCTCAGGTCGCCCCGGTAGGCGCACATGGCGGTGAAGCCGGAGCCCTGAGCCACGAAGTGGTCGGCCAGGTGCTCCCAGCGGACGAGCTCGGGCCGGGTTTCCGGATCGGCGGCGAGCGCACTGACCTCGGCGACCACCCGCAGGCCGGTGAAGCCGTCGGCGCGCGCCTTCCGGGTGGCGGCGTCGTAGTACTCGAACTGCTGCTCCGGGGTGAAGCGCTCGGCGCGCTCGTAGGCGGTGCGCAGGTCGAGGATCTCGAGCGCGCCGGTGCTCACCAGGGCGTCCGTGCCCCCGGAGGACAGGGTCTCCCGGTCCAGAGCGCCGACCAACCCCTCCCCGACGACCAGCAGCCGCTCGCCGCGCGCGAGCCCGCCGGCGAGGAAACGTCCGGCGACCGACTCGAGGTCCCGTGGGTCGTCGTAGACCCAGCAGAGGTGATCCGTCGTGCCGGGGTCCGGGACGTCGACGACTCGACCGTGGGCACGCACACGACCACGGTAGGCCGGTCGTCCCCGGAGGAACAGGACCATCGCCGGAGTCGTGCCAGAGCGCGTCACAACGCCCGGAGGATGTCCTCCACGCGCTCTCGTGCGTCGCCGAAGAGCATCCGGCTGTTGTCGCGGAAGAACAGCGGGTTCTGGACGCCGGCGTACCCGGTGTTCATGGATCGCTTGAACACGATCACGCGCTCGGCCTCCCACACCTTGAGGACGGGCATGCCGGCGATGGGGCTGCCCGGATCCTCCGTGGCGGCCGGGTTCACCGTGTCGTTGGCGCCGATCACGAGGACGACGTCGGTGTCGGCGAGGTCGTCGTTGATCTCGTCCATCTCCAGGACGATGTCGTAGGGGACCTTGGCCTCGGCCAGCAGCACGTTCATGTGCCCGGGCAGCCGGCCGGCGACGGGATGGATGCCGAAGCGGACGTCGACGTCCTTGGCGCGCAAGTGCCGGGTGAGTTCTGCGACGGCGCTCTGTGCCTGGGCCACGGCCATGCCGTAACCCGGCGTGATGACCACCGAGCGCGCGTCCTTGAGGAGTTCGGCCACCCCCTCCGCGTCGATCTCGGTGTGCTCGCCGTAGTCGCGGTCGTCCGTCCCGGTGCTGCCCTCGTTGCCGAAGCCGCCCGCGATGACCGACAGGAACGAGCGGTTCATCGCCCGACACATGATGTAGGAGAGGTACGCACCGGAGGAGCCGACCAGCGCCCCGGTGACGATCAGCAGATCGTTGCCCAGGAGGAAGCCCGAGGCCGCGGCCGCCCAGCCGGAGTAGCTGTTCAGCATTGAGACCACGACCGGCATGTCCCCGCCGCCGATCGAGGCGACCAGGTGCCACCCCAGCGCCAGCGCCAGCGCCGTGACGATCGACAGCAGCAACAGGTTCGGGTCCAGGACGAAGAAGACCGTGAGGACGGCGAAGGCGATCAGGGCGCCCAGGTTGAGCGCGTTGTGCGCCGGGAGCATCAGCGGATTGGATTTGATCCGGCCCGACAGCTTGAGGAAGGCGACGATCGAGCCGGTGAGGGTGACGGCGCCGATGAAGACGCCGATCACCACCTCGGCGGAGTGGATGCCCAGCAGGTTGCCGGCGACCTCGGTCTGCCCCTCGGGATCGGCCTCGACGGACAGGTAGCCGTTCCAGCCGACGAGGACGGCGGCCAGGCCGACGAAGCTGTGCAGGAGCGCGATCAGCTCCGGCATCCCGGTCATCTCGACCTGCCGGGCCCGCCACAGGCCGATCGCGGCGCCGATGACGACGGCTCCGGCGAGCAGGGCGACGCCGACGGCCGAGACGCTGCGCGTGGCGAGGCCGACGGTGGCGACGAGGGCGATGGCCATGCCGGCCATCCCGAAGGCGTTCCCGGCCTTGGCGGTCTCGTGCCTGGACAGCCCGGCGAGGCTGAGGATGAAGAGGAGGGCGGCGACGATGTAGGCCGCGGAGGCGGCGGCTGTGGCGGTCATGGTTCAGCCCCTCGTGAACATGCCGAGCATGCGGCGGGTCACGGCGAAGCCGCCGAAGACGTTGATGCTGGCCACGAGGATCGCGACGAAGGCCAGGGTGGTCACCACGGCGTCGCCGTGGCCGATCTGGAGCAGGGCACCCACGACGATGATCCCGGAGATCGCGTTGGTGACCGACATGAGCGGTGTGTGCAGCGCGTGGTGAACGTGCCCGATGACGTAGAAGCCGACCACGACGGCGAGGGCGAAGACGGTGAGGTGCTGGATCAGCTCGCTCGGGGAGAAGGCAGCGGCGAGGAAGAGCAGCGCTGCGCCCACCCCGACCAGGGCGAACCGCCGGGACGGCGGTGGGGGCGCCTTGGCCGGAACCGGCGGGGATGCGGCGGGGGCGGCCAGAGCCGGTGCCGCCGAGACCTGCACCGGCGGTGGCGGCCACGTCTTCGTGCCCTGGTGGACGACGGTCATGGACCGCTGCACCACGTCGTCCAGATCCAGGACGAGCCGACCGTCCTTCTCCGGGGTCAGCAGCTTCATCAGGTTGACCAGGTTGGTGCCGTACAACTGCGAGGCCTGGGCCGGCAGCCGGCCCGGCAAGTCGGTGTAGCCGATGATCGACACGCCGTTCGGCGTCCTGACGACCTC
>JALYMS010000372.1 GCA_030773535.1 Actinomycetota bacterium
CATCGCCACTGCCCCCGCATCGCCATGCCCGGTCACGGCAGCCGCACCGCCCGGACGGTGAGGACGTCGGGCAGGTGGTCGGCCACGAGCGTGAACGTCTCCCCCTCGTCGGCGCTGGCGTAGACGCAGCCGTCGCGCGTGCCGACGTAGAGGCCGGTCGGGTCGCGGTCGTCGGCGCACATGGCGTCGCGCATCACCGCCGTCCAGGCGTGATCCGGCAGACCTGCGCCGACCTCGGCCCAGCTCTCGCCGGCGTCCCCGGTCCGGTGCACGCGGAGCCGGCCGTCCGGCGGCACCCGCTGCATGTCGGCGACGAGCGGAACGACCCACGCCGTGCCGGGTGCATGCGGCGAGGAGACGATCGGGAAGCCGAAGTCCGCCGGCAGTCCTCCGGCGATCGACGCCCAGCTACCGCCGCCGTCTTCGGTGCGGAAGACACCGAAGTGGTTCTGCGCGTACATCCGCTGCGGACCCGCCGCGTCGACGGCGACCTTGTGCACGCACTGCCCGTACTCGGGCATCGGGTCGGGCAGGAAGGCGGCGCTGATCCCGCGGCTCCTCGGCTCCCACGACTCGCCGCGGTCCTCGCTCACGTACACACCCCCCGTGCTCATGGCGATCGTCACCCGCTCCGACGCCGGGTCGGGCAGCACCGTGTGCACCGCCCCGCCGCCGCCACCGGGCTGCCAGGTCGGCCGATGCGGGTGGTCCCACAGGCCGCGGACGAGGTCGAAGGAACAACCGCCGTCGGTGCTCCGCCACAGCGAGTGCGGCTCACACCCGGCCCACACGACGTCGGGCCGGTCCGCGGTGTCGGGCCGGAGCTGCCACACGCGGGCCAGTGCGGCACCGGTGCCGTCGGGGAAGCGGATCGCGCCGTGGTCGGTCTCGTTCCAGGTGGCGCCCAGGTCGTCGGACCACATCACCGTCGGCCCCCAGTGGCCGAACTGGATGCCGGCGAGCACCCGGGGCCGCTCCCGCCGCGTGTCGACACAGACGGCGGCCACCTCCTGCGCCAGCAGGTGCGGGCCTCCTACGGTCCACGTGCGGCGGTCGTCGTCACTGTGGGCGAGCCACAGCCCCTTGCGCGTGCCGATGGCGAGCAGGTCGGTCATGACGCCCCTCCGGATTCCGACGGATCGGGGCGACCGTAGTGCGGAGAGCCGACAGGATCACGGTCTCCGCACGCCGACCTCTCAGGCCGGGGGCACCCCTCCGGAAGGGCAGACCGATCCGAGCCGCCGAACTCATCGGCGCGTGGCACCGCCGCCTGACTCGCCGGGCCGGAGCGGCTGGTTGGCGCGGACCTGGTCGGCCGGCACGTGGTCGCCGCGCCCTCGGTCGTCGCCGTGCTGCCCGCCATGCCCATCGGCGAGACCCGGGGCCAGCTTCTCCGCCTTGGCGCGGAGCTGCTCGGCGGTCGACCGCTCGTCGTGCGCCTGCGCGACCCGCTCGCGGGCCTCACGTTCTGCGACGGCGGCACGCTCCTCCGCCTCGGCCTTCTCCCGGCGCGCCCGGGCGGCCTGCTCCTCGGCGAGCGCCTGCTCGCGATCGGCGCGGGCACCCCGCACCTGCGCCTCCTGCAGGTGCTCGCGCGCCTGCTCCCGCTTCTTGGCCTTGGCGGCGCCCGAGCGCTTGCTGACCGCGAGCGCGATCAGCGCCAGTACGACCACCACGGCGACGACGATCAGAACGATGACCCAGGTGTCCATTGCTGTTCCCCTCCACGGCCCCGTGCCATTCCCGGATTCCCGCCGACGCGCCGTCGGAAACCGCCGTTCGGCAGCTCGCAGGTCAGGGACCTACTTCAGCGCGCTGCCCGCCTGCCACTGGTCCCAGGGGATGGCCCAGTCGTAGATGTCGCCGTCCGCCGCCGACAGCGTCGGTCCGATCGAGTTCTCGATCTCGACGACGTCACCGGGCTGGGAGAACCCGAAGAACCAGGCAGCGCGCTCCGGTGAGAGGTTGATGCAGCCGTGGGACACGTTCTCCCGGCCCTGCTGCCCGACCGACCAGGGGGCCGAGTGCACGAACTCGCCGTTGTTGGACAGCCGGACGGCGAACCGGCGTCCGGTAGCCGTTCGGGCTGTCGACCGGGACGCCGTAGGTGCTCGAGTCCATGACCCGGTCGCGGTTCAGCTCGGTCACGACGTGCGGCCCGTTGCGGCTCGGGAACTCCGGGCCTCCGGCGCTCATCGGGAAGGTCTGCACGAGCTGGTCGCCGTCGTAGACCTCCATCAGGTGGGTGGCGGCATCGGCCACGGACACGTGCTTGGCGCCGATGGAGAACGACACGGTGCGGTTGTTCTCGCCTCAGACACCCGCACCGAAGTCGAC
>JALYMS010000373.1 GCA_030773535.1 Actinomycetota bacterium
GTGGAAGTTCACCACCAGCGGTCGTGAACTGGCGGCGGGGCTCTCCCGCCGGTACACCCGGGTGCGCAGCGGGCCGGTCTGGCCTGATGCCGTGCCGTCGGTCAGCCGGGCGCCGCGGGCCACCGCACCGAGGAGCAGGTCGGTGACCGCGTTGTGGCCCAGTTCCTGGCCCTGCATCTTCCGGATGCGGGCGCCATCTTCGTGATGGACAGCGACCGGGCGAGCCGGCCGAGAACCTTCACCCGCAGGTCCGTGGCAGTCATGCGCTCGGAACCCGGTTCTTGAGGTTCTTGCGCAGGATCTTGCCGGCCGCCGACTTCGGCACCGCCTCGATGAACTCGACGAAGCGGATCTTCTTGTGCGGGGCGACCTTCTCGGCCATGTAGGCCATGACGGCGTCCTCGGTGAGCTCCGAGCCCGGCGCCCGGACGACGAACGCCTTGGGCAGTTCCTCGCCGGTCTCCTTCTCCGGCACGCCGATGACGGCGGCGTCGGCGACCTCCGGGTGCCCGAGCAGCACGGCCTCCAGCTCGGCCGGAGCCACCTGGTAGCCCTTGTACTTGATCAGCTCCTTGACCCGGTCGACGACGGTGTAGCAGCCGTGGTCGTCGACGACTGCGACGTCGCCGGTGTGCAGCCAGCCCTCGGGGTCGATGGTGCCCGCCGTCGCCGAGTCGTTGTTCAGGTAGCCCTTCATGACCTGGGGCCCGCGGATCCACAACTCGCCCCGCTCGCCTGCGGCGGCGTCCTCGCCGGTCGCCGGGTCGACCAGGCGGCACTCGGTGTTGGGGATCGCGTAGCCCACCGAGCCCTTGGGGACCGCGTACTCCTCGGCGCCGGGCGGCTCGTGGCCCTCGTCGGGCGTGGTGTGCGAGACCGGTGAGAGCTCCGTCATCCCGTAGCCCTGGGCCACCGTGACCCCGGTGTCGGCGCCCTTGCGCAGCCGCTGCTCCACGGCGAGGGCCAGCGACTCGTCCAGTGGGGCGGCGCCGGAGAGGATCGCGCGCAGCGAGGAGAGGTCGTAGGAGTCGACCAGCGGGTGCTTGGCCAGCGCGACCAGGATGGGCGGCGCCACGAAGGCCCGGGTGATCTTCTGGTCCTGCAGAGTGCGCAGGAAGTCCTCGAGGTCGAAGCGCGGCAGCGTCACCACCGTGGAGCCCCACGCCAGACCCTGGTTCATGAGGACCGTCAGGCCGTAGATGTGGAAGAACGGCAAGACGGCGATGATCCGCTCGTCGGGCTGCAGGTCGATCAGCGGCCGGGTCTGCACGACGTTGGCCACGAGGTTGCGGTGGGTGAGCATGACGCCCTTGGGCAGGCCGGTGGTGCCGCTGGAGTAGGGCAGCGTGACCAGGTCGGTGGCCGGGTCGATGTCCACCTGCGGCGACGGCGCGTCACTGCCGAGCAGGTCCAGCAGGTTCGCGTGCCCCTCCATGCCGTCCATCACGACGACCTCGTCGACCGGCGACTTCTCCACCGCTGCCGCGGCCCGGTCCATGAACAGCGAGATGGTGATCAGCATCTTCGCGCCCGAGTCCTTCAGCTGGAAGGCGATCTCGTCGGGTGTGTACAGCGAGTTGATCGGCGACATCACGCAGCCGGCCGCAGCGATGCCGTGGAAGACCACCGGGTACCAGGGGGTGTTCGGACACAAGACGGCGACGACGTCGCCCTTGCGCAGGCCCCTGGCGTGCAGCGCGGCGGCGACCCGGTCGACGTAGGCCGCGAGCTGGCCGTAGGTGACGGTGTCGCCCTTGAGCCCGTCGATGAGCGCGGGCGTGTCCGGGCGCTGCTTCCCGGCCGCCAGCACGAACGCCGGCACCGACACGTCCGGGATCTCGACATCGGGGTACGGGCTGGCCAGGACCACGGGAGCTCCTCCTCGGATCGATGTGGCGCCAGTCTCACATTTCCGGCGGCCCGCACCGCAAGTGGGCTACCGGCCGGTTCGCTCTACCGGTTCAGCGCGGCCACAGCACCGACTGCGTGCAGCGGAACAGCGCGACGGTCCGGCCCGTGCCCGCGTTCGTGACCACGGCGTCCCACACCTGCGTCGTCCGCCCGGCGTGGACGTTGGTCGCGACGGCGGTGATCCGGCCCTCGAGCGAGGTGCTCAGGTGGTTGCTCTTCAGCTCGATGGTGGTGAAGCCGGTCGAGCCCTCCGGGAGCAGGGCGCGGGTCGCCAGCCCGCAGCTGGTGTCGGCGAGGGTGACCACTGTGCCCGCGTGCAGGTAGCCGTTCGGTGCCAGCAACTCGGGGCGGATGTCGATGTGCGCCGTCAGCCGTCCGGGCTCGTGGGTGTCGACGACGATGCCGAGCAGGCCCGGGAGCGTGCCCGGCAGGAGTGCGTTGAGCTCGTCGGCGGTGTGGAACTCGGTGGCGGCCATGGCGGCACGCTAGCGACCGGCGGGGCGCCGGCGGCCGACCGGTCAGCGCACCGCGCCCGGCGGCAGCACGGCGTGGACGCCGAACACCTGGTTGGCCACCTGGGTCACCCGCAGGTCGACGACGACGCTGGCCAGCGCCATCGCGTCCGAGCGCGACACCGCGTGCAGCGTGCCGAGCAGGTCGAGCATCGCGTCCATCGCCTCGGCCGCCGCCTCGTCGAGGTCGTCGCCGATGCCGATGCACACCCAGCCCGCCGGGGTGGACGCGACCGGTGTGCCCAGCCGCAGGCCGAGCAGGTCGTCCCGCACGTCGAGGGTGAGGTCGGCGCGCTCGGTGCCGCACTCGATGGCGGTTCCGCTCACCTCGCCGTCGCCCTGGGCCGCGTGCGCGTCACCGACGCTGAGCAGCGCGCCGTCCACGGGGATCGGCAGGTACAGCGTGCTGCCGGCCACCAGTTCACGGCAGTCGAGGTTCCCACCGTGCCACCGGGGCGGGACCGTGGAGTGCCGGCCCGCCTCGGCCGGCGGCATTCCGACGACGCCGAGGAACGGCCGGAGCGCCACCGCGTGATCCAGGTGGTTCCGGGCGGTCCCGGTGGCGACGTCGATGGTCCAGCGGTGCACCGCCGGCGTGCTGATCCCCAGCCGGGCGTTCCAGGCGGTGCTGCGCGAGCCGGCGTAGGTGGTGCCCCAGGACGTCGGTACGACGTCGTCGATGCGCACCTCCAGCAGCTGTCCGGCCCGGGCGCCGCGCACCTCGACCGGTCCGGTCAGGGCGTGCCCGGCGTCCGGCGTGTGCTCGGGGGCCCGTCGGCGGGCGGCTCCGTCGGCACCGGCATCCGGTTCGAGGAACCAGCCGGAGTCCAGCGTCCGGAAGCGCACCGTCGTCCCGGGGTCGACGGTGAGCACCGGCGGCAGGTCGCGGTCGAACCAGCCGTGCAGCGTGCGGGCGTCGGGCTCGAGCGTGGGGACGGCGTCCATCAGGCGAGCCCGCGGACGGTGCGGGTCGGCTCCCGGTCGCCGCGGATCGAGGCAACCATGTCCAGAGTCTGCCGGGTGGCCGCGACGTCGTGCACGCGGAAGACCCGGGCGCCCAGCCAGGCGCTCACCGCGGTGGCCGCGAGGGTGCCGGTGAGGCGTTGCTCGAGCGGGACGTCCAGGGTCTCGCCGACGAAGTCCTTGTTCGACAGCGCGACCAGCACCGGCCAGCCGGTGCTGACGAGCTCCCCGAGCCGCCGGGTCACCTCCAGCGAGTGCCGGGTGTTCTTGCCGAAGTCGTGCCCGGGGTCGACCAGCACGCGCTCGGGCTGCACGCCCGCCGCCACCGCGGCGTCGGCCAGCGCCGTCGTGCGCGCGACGACGTCGGCGACGACGTCGGCGTAGGCGACCCGGTGGGGCCGGGTGCGAGGCGGCAGCCCGCCGGCGTGCGTGCAGACGATCCCCGCGCCGCCCGCGGCGGCCACGTCCGCCAGCTCGGGGTCGACCCCGCCCCAGGCGTCGTTGACCACGTCGGCACCGGCGGCCAGCGCCTCGCGGGCGACTTCTGCGCGCCAGGTGTCGATCGAGATGGGCAGCGCCGGGTGCGCGGCCCGGACGGCGGCGACCAGGTCGACGGTGCGACGGATCTCCTCGGCGGCGTCCACGTCGTCCCCGGGCGCCGCCTTCACACCGCCGACGTCGACCATGTCCGCGCCCTCCGCGACGACCCGGTCCACCCGTTCCAACGCGGCC
>JALYMS010000374.1 GCA_030773535.1 Actinomycetota bacterium
GGCCGTCCGATGATCGCCCTGACCGTCGCCGGGCTCACCCTGCGCGAGGCCTTCCGCCGGCGGGTCGTGTGGGCGCTCGTGGTGCTCACCGTCGCGCTGCTGGCGCTCAGCGGCTGGGGCTTCTCGATGCTGATCGGCCTGGATACCGACCTGGGCACGATGACCAGCGGCGAGGCCCGCCTCGTGGCCTCGGTGCTGCTCAACCTGATCATGTTCGGGTTCAGCCTCATCGCGGCGATCGGCACGGCCTTCCTCGCCGGGCCCACCCTCGCCGGGGAGGTCGAGTCGGGGCAGGCGCTGGCACTCCTCGCCCGCCCGGTCCGCCGCTCGCAGGTCCTGCTGGGCAAGTGGCTCGGCCTGGTCGCCTTCGGCTGCGGCTACGCGATCCTGGCCGGCCTCGCCCAGCTGCTCGTCGTCCGCGCGACGGTCGGCTACTGGCCCCCGTCGCCCGCCACGGGGCTCGCGCTGCTCGCTGCCGAGACCGTCGTGCTGCTGACGCTGGCCTTGCTGCTGTCGAGCGTCGTCTCCCCGATGGCATCGGGCATCGTCGCCGTCGGGCTCTTCGGGGCCACGTGGGTCGCGGGCGTGGTCGGTGGGATCGGCCTGGCCCTGGGCAACGAGGGCGTCGAGCGCGTGGGCGCCGTGTCCCGGATCATCCTGCCCACCGACGGCCTGTGGCGCGGGGCGATGAACGCCTTCCAGGACCCGAACGCGCTGCTCCAGATGGGCTCCGACGAGACCGGCTTCCCCTTCCTCAGCGATGCGGCGCTGACGCCCGCCTACCTGGCCTGGGCCGCGGTGTGGGTGGCCATGATCTGGGGCCTGACCGCGCTGTCCTTCTCCCGGCGCGACATCTAGGCGGCTTCGCTCCAGCGCACCGTCCGCCCCGACCTCACCGCGCAGTGCCGACCCTCGCCCGCACGGTGAGCTCGGGCACCACGCGGTGGGGGCGGGCGGCGGCAAGGGCTAGCGTCGTCCCCGATGAACCGGCCCACGGAGTCCGCGACGCGCCGCGCCGTCGCCCGTGCCGAGCGGGGCGTCGCGCTGGACGCCGTCGAGGCGGAGACCCTGCTGCACGCCCGCGGACTCGGTGAGGGGGAGCCACTGGACCGGCTGCTGACGGCGGCCGGGCGGGTGCGCGACGCCGGGCTCGCGTCGGCCGGGCGACCGGGCGTGGTGACCTACAGCCGCAAGGTCTTTCTCCCGCTCACGCACCTGTGCCGCGACCGCTGCCACTACTGCACCTTCGTGACGACGCCGGGGCGGTTGCGCGCCGCCGGGAAGGCGCCCTACCTCTCCCCCGACGAGGTGCTCGACGTCGCCCGCGCCGGCGCCGCGCTCGGCTGCAAGGAGGCGCTGTTCACCCTCGGCGACCGCCCGGAGGACCGCTGGCCGGTCGCCCGCGAGTGGTTGCACGCCCACGGGTTCAACTCCACGGTCGGCTACCTGCGGGCGATGGCCATCCGGGTGCTCGAGGAGACGGGGCTGCTCCCCCATCTCAATCCCGGCGTGCTGTCGTGGGAGGAGATCCAGCGACTCAAGCCGGTGTCGGCCTCGATGGGGATGATGCTGGAGACGACGGCGACCCGGCTCTGGTCGCAGCCCGGGGGGCCGCACTTCGGCTCGCCGGACAAGGAGCCCGCCGTCCGGCTGCGGGTGCTGGAGGACGCCGGCCGCTCCGCCGTCCCCTTCACCACCGGCGTGCTGCTGGGCATCGGCGAGGACTACGCCGAGCGGGTGGACGCCATCGGCGCCATCCGGGCCGCCGCGCAGCGGCACGGGCACGTGCAGGAGGTCATCGTCCAGAACTTCCGGGCCAAGCCACGGACGGCGATGGCCGCCCACGACGACCTGGACCTGCAGGAGTACGTCGCCGCGGTCGCGGTCACCCGGCTGCTCCTCGGTCCCAAGGCTCGCGTGCAGGCACCGCCGAACCTGTCCGACTCCACCGAGCTCGGACTGCTGTTGCGCGCCGGCGTCGACGACTGGGGCGGCGTCTCGCCGCTGACCCCCGACCACGTGAACCCCGAGCGCCCCTGGCCGAACATCGACAAGCTCGCCGCGCTCTGCGCCGAGGCCGGCTACGAGCTGCGCGAGCGGCTGGCCGTGCAGCCGCCCTACGTCCTGTCCCCGGAGCCGTGGCTGGACCCGCGGGTGCGACCGCACGTGTCGGCGCTGGCCGGCCTGGACGGCCTCGCCGTCGAGACGCGCATCCCGGCCGGACTGCCGTGGCAGGAGCCGGACGAGGCCTTCGGGTCAGGGACCTGGACGCCGGCGGGCCGCGTCGACCTGCACGTCGAGGTCGACACCGAAGGGCGCACCACGGACCGGCGCAGCGACTTCGACGCCGTCTACGGAGACTGGTCGGAGCTGCGCCACCGGACCACCGCGGCCCGCGAGGCGCCTGCGGCGGTGACCGGGAACCGGGAGGTGCAGGCGGCGCTGCTGCGCGCCGAGGACGACCCCGCCGGGCTGACCGACGCGGAGTACCTGGAGCTGCTCGGGTCCGACGGGGCCGACCTGGAGGCGCTCTGCGCGCTGGCCGACGCGGTGCGCCGGGACGTCAACGGCGACGACGTCACCTACGTCGTGAACCGCAACATCAACTTCACCAACGTCTGCTACACCGGCTGCCGGTTCTGCGCGTTCGCCCAGCGGCGCACCGACGCCGACGCCTACACGCTCTCGCTGTCCCAGGTCGGCGACCGGGTGGACGAGGCGTGGGCGGCCGGCGCCACCGAGATCTGCATGCAGGGCGGCATCCACCCGGACCTGCCGGGGACGGCGTACCTGGACCTGGCCCGCGAGGTGAAGGAGCGGCAGCCCGCCATCCACCTGCACGCCTTCTCACCCATGGAGATCGTGAACGGCGCGGCGCGGACCGGGCTGTCGTTCCGCGACTTCCTGACCGCCGCCAAGGAGGCCGGCCTGGACTCGGTCCCCGGCACGGCGGCGGAGATCCTCGACGACGACGTCCGCTGGGTGCTGACCAAGGGCAAGCTGCCCACGGCCACCTGGCTGGAGATCGTCCGGACGGCGCACCAGGTCGGCCTGCCGACGACGTCGACGATGATGTACGGCCACGTCGACACCCCGGCGCACTGGGTCGCACACCTGCGCACGCTGGCCGCCCTGCAGGACGAGACCGGAGGCTTCACCGAGTTCGTCCTGCTGCCCTTCGTGCACCACAACTCGCCGATCTACCTGGCCGGGGTCGCTCGCCCGGGCCCCACGGTGCGGGAGAACCGGGCCGTGCACGCCGTCGCCCGGCTGCTGCTGCATGGCCGGATCGCCAACATCCAGACCTCGTGGGTGAAGCTCGCCGAGGCCGGGACCCGAGCGGTGCTCCAGGGCGGGGCCAACGATCTCGGCGGCACGCTGATGGAGGAGACGATCAGCCGGATGGCCGGCAGCGAGAACGGCTCGCGGAAGACCATCGCGGAACTGGAGGCGATCGCCGCGTCCATCGGCCGGCCGGCGCGTCAGCGCACCACCGAGTACGGCACGCCGTCCGCCGAGCGCATGGCGACCGCCCGGTCGGAGGACGGCCGCCGCCGCCTCAACCTCTCGATCTCGCCGGCCTGAGCCCGCTCACCGCCCGGCCAGCGTGGTGATCACGGTGGCCAGCCCGGTGACCATGACCAGGAGCAGCGTCAGCCTCTGGAAGAGGCCGGTTGGCAGCCGCGAGCCGTAGGACAGGCCGATCGTGTTGCCGAGCAGCGCGCCGGGCAGCCACCAGGCCAGAAGTGGGCCGAGCCGGTCCAGTTCGAGCCCCCCACTGGCCGCGATCAGGGCGAGGGCGACCCCGTTGCAGCAGATCAGGTAGACGGCCATGTCAGCGATGAACTCCCGCGGCTCCGCCCGCTGCCGGGAGAGCAGGATGACCGGAGGCGGGCCGTTCAAGGACGTGGTCATGCCCAGGAAGCCACCGAGCAGCCCGGCCACGCCCGACTGCA
>JALYMS010000375.1 GCA_030773535.1 Actinomycetota bacterium
CGTGGGCCGTCGATGTGGGCGGCTGCGGCCTGGCTCAGCCACCGTGCTGTTCGTCACTGCTCCGTTGCGCGAGTCGGCCGGCGGAGGCCGCAGGGCATCAGAGCGCTGCGACGTGCACGAGCGGCTCCTTGTTGCCGTCACGATCATCACTGTTGTCCCAGTCGAGCTGGCCGGTGTTCTGCAGCGCGGCCTGGACCTCAGCCGGTTTCGCCAGCGGGTGCCGGACCTTGTACAGGGCGGCGGCGCCGGCGACGTGCGGCGCCGCCATGGAGGTGCCGCTGATCGTGTGCATGCCGCCGCCGAGCCAGGTCGACGTGATGCAGACCCCAGGCGCGATCAGGTCCACGTCGTGTCCGTGGTTTGAGAAGTTGGCGAACGTGTCATCTTCGTCGGCACGGCAGGTGGCTGCGGCGCCGCCTCCTGGCTGTCCGTTGAAGTCGGCGAGCGCTGAGACGGTAACGACCTCATCGAACGCGGCGGGGACGCGGCTGCTGGCGTCCGCCGCGTTGTTGCCGGCGGCGACGACGTAGGTCGTGCCCGCCCCGACGGACCGGCAGATCGCGTCGTGGTAGGCGTTTCGGGTTCGGCAGTCGCCCACAACACCGTCGTTGGGATCGGCGCCGCTGCCGCTGAGGCTCATGTTGGCCACCTCGATGTCCTTGCGGCCAGTGACCCAATCGACGCCGCAGATGATGTCCGACTGGTATCCGCTCCCACTGTCGGACAGCACCTTGAGCGCCCAGAGCCGAGCGCCTGGCGCGACCCCCACCACGCCGGCGCCGTCGTCCTTGGCCGCGATCGTCCCGGCGACGTGCGTGCCGTGACCGTTGCCGTCGTTGAACGCCGAGCGGGTGCGGCTGGTGCAGTTGTAGCCGCCGGCGACCTTCAGCTCGGGGTGAGCAGCGATCCCGGTGTCGAGAACCGCCACGTCGACGTCGAGGACGGAGTCGGTGCCGATCGCCGCGGTGTGACTCAGCTCGGCGTCCAGCCGGTCGATGCCGGTCGGCAGACCCGCCGTCACCGCGACGTGGTCAGCGATCGTCACCGTCCGGTCGGGCTCGACCGCCAGGACGCGTGGGTCCTGCGCGAGCCGACCGGCCGCGTGCGCGGACATCCGGGCGGCGTATCCCCGCATTGCGTGGCGGTACAGGTGGCCGAGCTGCGCGCTGTAACGCTTTGCGTGCTCGTCGGCCACCGCGTCGACCGAGACGTCCTCGACGAGCGTGACGATGTACCTGCCCGACGCCCCTGCTGTAGCCGGCCCACCCGCGGGCGCTGCGACCGCTGCGGCACCGAAGGTCGCCCCCGAAGACGCAAGTACTGCAGCGACGACTGCCCGGCATGTGCTTGACCTGCTGAGTCTCACTCTGGATTCCCGTCCCGTCGCTCTGCGTGAGAGTCCGAAAGTAGCCGAGGACGGCAGGAGGCAGGACCCAGTCACCTGATCGAGTGTCAAGGTGCACTCGGGTGTAGCGCACGCTGCTCACGGACTCGCTTCGAGGCCGCTGCGCCGGTTGGACGAGCGGTTCGCCGCTCACCCAGGGACGGTGGACAAGGCTGCGACAGCGACCTCTTCTGCCGCACGGCGCACACGCTTTGCTGGCTGTGACGTTGCGCCCGCACGTCGCGTTGGCTCGCGCTCGTGCCGACTGCCACGGGCGGCCGCCGCTGATGAACTGAGTGCAGCACGGGTCGACGTGCCACAGCTGGTCTTCGGGGGCAGGCTGCTTGGAGGGCACGCCGCCCTCGGCGCCGGACAACGGGAGCTGTGCATGACACACGAGGACGACGTACGCACCAACTCACAAAGGCCACAATCTGGGTCGTCGAAGAATTCGCCTTCCTCGACGAGCTCCTGCAAGGCCTGGGGTGCAAGCCCCGTGCAGAGAAGCACGGCTATGTCTACGAGTCGGCCGGCCGCGCCGTCGTCCACGTGCACGTCAAGCTCAAGCACCTGGCCGTTGGTCTCCCTCCAGAGTTGCAGCCCGAGGTCGACGCGCTCAACGCCGTCCCGAGCGTCCAGCAGAGACACGCCTGGCTCACCTACCAGCCGGGCACCTGCAACCGCGAAGAAGTCGAGGGACTGCTCGTCCGCGCCTGCGACGTCGCGGCGGCGTCACAGGGGAGGCAGGCCCGACCGCGCGGTCCGGCTCCTGCCCGCGCCGGCGTCGCCCCTGTGGGATCCGACGATGAAGCCGACCTGGCACTGGTACTCAAGGTGGTGCGGGCCTACGCGGAGCACGCGTCGGTGACCGGCCGAGCCTCGGGCATCAAGGTCGTCCGCGAGGCGATCTTCTTCGTGTGGGAGCAGCCGCGCCTGCCTGGCGGGGGCAAGTACTTCGCCTCGCCTCCCGCACTCACCGTCGGCACGCGTGCACCGACGGGCCGGGCATCGGAGGGGGCTGGTCTTCGAGCACGTCCTGCCAATCTCGATCGTCGTCCGTCGTCTGCTAGAGGACGTCCCGACCGATGAGCGCGCGGTGCGCACGTGCCGGACGAGGCCGACCCGTGGAGCCGTTACGCCTGTCTCGGGCTGACGAAGGCGGACTTCGTCCCCTTGGCGGTGTGACGACCGCCGAAGACAAGACGATCCTTGCGCCGTGCGTCCGCTCATGCCGCGAAGCGGTCGGCTGTCCCGCCACTGCCGCATGCCGAACGTCAGCCGTGGCAGGTGGTCGACCAGGACGCCTTCGGCGGTCATAGTCGGTGAATGAGGACAGCTCGGTGACGGCCG
>JALYMS010000376.1 GCA_030773535.1 Actinomycetota bacterium
TCGTGCTCGACGCCGGCGTCGGTGAGGCGCTGCACCAGCTGCTCCCAGCGCTCGGGGTCGACGCTGATCGCCATGTGGTGCAGTCCGCCGAGCACCTCGGCGTAGGGGTCGACGTCCAGGCCGGGGAAGTCGAAGAAGGCAAGCAGGTTGCCGTTGCCGATGTCGAAGAAGAAGTGCGAGGAACCGGGGTAGTCCCGGTTCTCGATCAGCTCGGTGAGCGGGAAACCCAGCACGTCCTGGTAGAAGCGCACCGTCCGCTCGACGTCGCTGCTGATCAGCGCCGTGTGGTGCAGCCCGCGGGCGGTCGAGTCCGGGCGCTCCCCGGCCGGCTTGAGGTGCGCCTCCCGGATGCGGGCGCGCTCCTGCTCGATGGCGGCGAGGTCAGGGGTGCTCTCGGTGGTGCTCACGGCGGCGATCCTCCTGGCGACGGCAACTCCCCGGTCAACCCGCCGGTGCCCGTTGTCCTTCCCGCCGTGCCCAGGGCTAGACATGCCGGTATCGCGACACCGGAACCGCCGAGGAGGGACCCGTGATCGAACTGCGCACCCCGGGTGAGATGGACGCCATGCGCGCCGCCGGCGCGGTGGTGGCCGACATGCTGGCCGCCGTGCGGGCGGCCGCGGCGCCCGGTGTGCGGCTGAGCCGTCTGGACTCCGTGGCTCGCGACGTGCTCGCCGACGCCGGCGCCACGTCGCCCTTCCTCGGCTACGCGCCGCTGGCCACGACTCCGCCCTTCCCGGGCGTGGTGTGCCTCTCGGTCAACGACGTCGCGCTGCACGGCATCCCGACCCCGGACGTCCTGGACGACGGCGACCTGCTGAGCGTCGACGCGGGAGCCACGCTCCACGGCTGGGTGGGCGACGCCGCGATTACCTTCCCGGTCGGGACCCCCCGCCCGGAGGACCTGGCGCTGGTCGCGACGACGGAGCGGGCGCTGGAGGCCGGCATCGCGGCGGCCGTGGTCGGCAACCGGATCGGCGACATCTCCGCGGCCATCGGCGCCGTCGGACGGGCCGGACGGTGCGGGATCAACACCGACCAGGGTGGGGACGGGGTCGGCCGGACGATGCACGAGGCGCCGCACGTGCCGAACGAGGGCCGCGTGGGCCGCGGGGTGCCGCTGCGCGCCGGCCTGGTGATCGCCATCGAGCCGTGGTTCCTGGCGGGGGGCAGCGACGACTACACCGTCGACGCCGACGGCTGGACGCTGCGCAGCGCCGACGGCAGCCGCGCCGCCCATGTCGAGCACACGGTCGCGGTGACCGACGACGGCCCCCGCATTCTCACCCTGCCGCGCTGATCAGCCCAGCGCCTGCTCCAGGTCGGCCATCAGGTCGTCGGCATCCTCGATCCCGACCGACAGCCGCACCAGGTCGCCGGGGACCTCGAGCGGTGAGCCGGCAGCGCTGGCGTGGGTCATCCGGCCGGGGTGCTCGATCAGCGACTCGACGCCGCCGAGGGACTCGGCCAGTGTGAACAGCTGCGCGCGCTCGCAGACCTTCAGCGCCGCGTCCTCGCCGTCCCGGAGCCGGAAGGACACCATGCCCCCGAAGCCGGACATCTGCTTCGCGGCGATGTCGTGGCCGGGGTGGTCGGGCAGCCCCGGGTACAGCACGCGGGCCACGGCGGGGTGGCCGACCAGGAACTCGACGACCCGCGCGGCGTTGGCACAGTGCCGGTCCATCCGAACGCCGAGCGTCTTGAGGCTGCGGAGAATGATCCACGAGTCGAATGGCGAGGCCACCGCGCCCATGGCGTTGTGGTTGTAGGCCAGCCGCTCGCCGAGCTCGGCGTCGCGGCAGACCAGCGCACCGCCCACCACGTCCGAGTGGCCGCCCAGGTACTTCGTGGTCGAGTGGACGACGACGTCCGCCCCCAGGGGAAGCGGCCGCTGGAGGTACGGCGAGGCGAACGTGTTGTCGACGACCAGCACCGCGCCGGAGTCGTGCGCGACCGACGCGGTGAGCTCGATGTCGGCCAGATTGAGCAGCGGGTTGCTGGGCGTCTCGCACCAGATGACCCGCGTGGTGGGCCGCATCGCCGCCCGGAGGGCGTCGGCGTCGTTGAGGTCGGCCGGCGTGTGCTCGACCCCCCACCGGGAGAGGACCTTCGAGATCAGCCGGTAGGTGCCCCCGTAGGCATCCCCGCCGAGGACGACGTGGCTGCCCGGCTCGCAGACCGTCCTCAGAAGGGTGTCCTCGGCGGCGAGTCCCGACGCGAAGGCGAGCGCCGTCGTGCCCTCCTCCAGGGCGGCGAGCGCCTCGTGCAGCGCCGTCCGCGTCGGGTTGCCGCTGCGGCTGTACTCGTAGCCGCCCCGCAGCCCTCCGACGCCGTCCTGCTTGTAGGTGGTGGTCAGGTGCAGCGGCACGATCACCGCACCCGTGGCCGGGTCCGGCTCCTGCCCGGCGTGGATCGCGCGGGTGTTGAAGCCGGTCATCGCGTGACCCCCGCCAGGTGGCCCAGCACGTCCTGCCGGGTGACCACCCCGGCCGGCTTGCCGTCCACGTGCACCAGCAGGGCGTCGGCGGAACCGAGCGCGGAGACAGCGGCGGTCACCGCCTCGCCCGAGCCGATGATCGGCAGCGGCTCGGACATGTGCCGCTCGATCCGGTCGGCCAGCGTCGCCCGCCCGGCGAACAGGGCGTCGAGCAGTGTGCGCTCGTCGACCGAGCCGACCACCTCGCCGGCGGTCACCGGTGGCTCGGCACGGACGACCGGCAGCTGGCTGACGCCGTACTCGCGGAGGATGTCGATCGCCTCGCGGACGGTCTCGTTCGGATGGGTGTGCACCAGCGTCGGCGTCTCCCCGCTCTTGGTGTGCAGCAGTTCGCCGACGGTCTCGCCCGACGCCGAGTCGAGGAACCCGTAGTCGGCCATCCACTTGTCGTTGAAGATCTTGTTCAGGTAGCCGCGCCCGCCGTCGGGCAGCAGGACGACGACGACGTCGTCCCGGGTCAGCTTCTCGGCGGCCCGCAGCGCCGCGACCACGGCCATGCCGCAGGAGCCGCCGACCAGCAGCCCCTCCTCGCGGGCCAGCCGGCGGGTCATCGCGAAGGATTCTCCATCGGAGACCGGGATGATCTCGTCGGCGATGCCGCGGTCGTAGGTGGCGGGCCAGAAGTCCTCGCCGACGCCCTCGACCAGGTAGGGCCGGCCGGTGCCACCGGAGTAGACCGAGCCCTCCGGGTCGGCCCCGACGACGCGCACCCGCCCGCCGGAGGCCTCCTTCAGGTAGCGGCCGATGCCGCTGATCGTGCCGCCGGTGCCCATGCCGGTGACGAATGTGGTGATCCGACCGTCGGTCTGCGCCCAGATCTCGGGGCCGGTCGTCTCGTAGTGCGACTGCGGGTTGGCCATGTTGGAGTACTGGTCGGGCTTCCAGCCCCCCGGCGTCTCGCGTGCCAGCCGGTCGGAGACCGAGTAGTAGGAGCGCGGATCGGCGGGATCGACGGCGGTGGGGCAGACGGCGACCTCCGCGCCGTAGGCCCGCAGCACGTTGATCTTCTCCTGACCGACCTTGTCGGGGCAGACGAAGATGCACCTGTACCCACGCTGCTGGGCGACCAGTGCGAGTCCGATCCCGGTGTTCCCGCTGGTCGGCTCCACGATCGTGCCGCCCGGCCGCAGCGCGCCACTGGCCTCCGCGGCGTCCACCATGCGGACGGCGATGCGGTCCTTCACCGATCCGCCGGGGTTGAGGTACTCGAGTTTGGCCAGCACGAGGGGCGCGTCGGGACCGAGGTCGCGGGTCACCGAGGTGAGCCGCACGAGCGGGGTGTTGCCGACGAGGTCGACGACGTACTCGGCGTACTGCACGGGGCCTCCTCGCACGGCACCGACCGTCGGCGTCGCTGCGGTCATCCCACCAGATGGACCGGCCGATGTCCGCGAGCGTGTCCGGAGCGCCGTCCCTGGGCAGGGGACTCGGCATGACGGAGTCCAGCTCGACCGACATGACGGCCCCTCTGGCCGGCGGGGGCTCGATGCCGCTGCTCGGCTTCGGCACCTGGCAGCTCACCGACGACGACTGCTACGACTCCGTCCGGCGCGCGCTGGAGGTGGGCTACCGCCACCTCGACACCGCGACCGTCTACGGCAACGAGGCCCTGGTCGGCCGGGCGCTGCTCGACTCGGGCGTGCCCCGCGACGAGGTGTTCGTGACCACGAAGTGCCCGGGCGACAGCGCCGATCCCGACGGCGCCCTGGACGCCTCCCTCTCCGCGCTCGGGATCGACGCGGTCGATCTGTGGCTCGTGCACTGGCCGGAGGACGGCGTGCGGGTCGACCTCTGGGAGCGCCTGGTCGCCGCGCGGGAAGCGGGGAGGACGAAGGCCGTCGGGGTCAGCAACTACTCCCTCGATCAGGTCGACACCCTGACCTCGGAGGTGGGGGTGACGCCGCAGGTCAACCAGATCAGCTGGGCGCCGTCCCTCTTCGACGCCGCCATCGAGGCGGGGCACCGCGAGCGGGGGGTGGTGCTGGAGGGTTACAGCCCGTTCAAGAACACCGATCTCGACGACCCGGTCCTGTGCGAGATCGCCGACCGCCACGGCGTCACGACCGGGCAGGTGGTGCTGCGGTGGCACATCGAGCACGGCGTGGTGGTGATCCCCAAGTCGGCGAACCCGGAGCGGATCGCCGTCAACTTCGCGATCTCGGACTTCTCGCTGAGCGGCGAGGAGGTCACGCGCATCGACGCGCTGGCGGGCTCCTGACCC
>JALYMS010000377.1 GCA_030773535.1 Actinomycetota bacterium
CCGCGGCCTCCTCCGCCTGGACCTGCGTGGCGGCCGCCGCGGCCTGCGAGGCGTCGCGCTGCGCCCGGCTCACGGCCAGCTGCTCCAGCAGCTGCCGATCCGCCGTGGACGGGGCATCGAGCGGGACGTCGGCGATGCCGAGCGCGTCGGCGACGGCGGCCGTCTCGGTGAGCTGCTGCGGTGTGGACGTGGCGGCCGCGATCGGCCCGCCGGCCACGGAGTTGGCGGCGGCGAGCAGGCTCACGGTCGCCAGGGCCAGGACGTAGGCCATGTGGCGGGGAGGCGCGGCCGGCGGGGTGCGCCGGCCGGTGCCGTGGCTGTGCCCGGCCGTACGCCTCGGCGCTGCCGAGACGTCGTCCCGGTCGGTGCGGACGGACAGACGTGCACAGTGGCGGTACCGGGTCGCCAAAAGGGCGGCTCTCCGTTCTTCCTCACGCGCCTACCGGGTTAGCTGACGGGTTCGGGCCGGAAGTTGCCCTACCAGCGCGCAACGGTGCGCGCGGGATTCACCCCAGAGGAACCATGGGTCCCCGGTCCGGGCGCGGCCTGGGCCGTGCGCGGTTCGGCGGTGTCCGGCCGAGGTCCTCGTTCGAGGAGCGGGGCCCGGCGGACAGGTGACGAACGTACTACGACTGGGGTCGAAGGTCGATCGCTGCTTGCCAACACGTTTGCGCTGTGTGACGGCTCAACTGCGAGTCGTCACTCGTTCTCCGTGCGGTAGCCGAGGTTGGGGGCCAGCCACTTCTCCGCAACGTCGACCGTCCAGCCCTTGCGCTGCGCGTAGTCCTCCACCTGATCGCGGCCCACGCGGCCCAGGACGAAGTACCGGGACCTCGGGTGGGAGAAGTACAGACCGCTGACCGCTGAACCCGGCCACATGGCCATGCTCTCGGTGAGCTGGATCCCGGCGTTGTTCTCGACGTCGAGCAGCTCCCACAGCGTCCGCTTCTCGGTGTGCTCCGGGCAGGCGGGGTAGCCGGGCGCCGGACGGATGCCCGAGTACTTCTCGGCTATCAGTCCATCGGAGTCCAGGTGCTCGTCGGGGGCGTAGGCCCAGAACTCCTTGCGCACCCGCTCGTGCAGCCGTTCGGCGAAGGCCTCCGCGAGCCGGTCGGCCAGCGCCTCCAGCAGGATGGCGCTGTAGTCGTCGTTCGCCTCCTTGAACTGCGCCACCCGCTCGGCCGAGCCGATGCCGGCGGTGACGGCGAAGGCGCCGACGTAGTCGGCCAGCCCGGTGGTCCTGGGTGCCACGAAGTCGGCGAGGGACTTGCGCGGCGCCCCGTCGCGGCCCTCGGTCTGCTGCCGCAGCTGGTGCAGCGTGGCCCGCACCGTCCGGCGCGACTCGTCGGTGTAGACCTCGATGTCGTCGCCGTCCACCGAGTTGGCCGGGAACAGTCCGAAGACGCCGCTGGCGCGCAACCACTTCTCCGCGACGATCCGGTCGAGCATGGCCTGGGCGTCCGCGTACAGCCGGCGTGCGGCCTCGCCGCTGGCCGGGTTGTGCAGAAGGTCGGGGAACCGGCCCCGCATCTCCCAGGCGGAGAAGAACGGCTGCCAGTCGATGTACTCGCGCAACTCGGCCAGCGGGTAGTCGGCGAAGGTCTTCACGAACTGGGTGGCGGCCCCGTGCAGGTGGTCGCAGCCGGGCCCGGTGCACACGTCCTTCGCCTGCTGGGCCAGCATCCGCGGCCGGGGCGGCGTGTAGCTGCTCCAGTCGATCGGGGTGGCCGCAGCCCGGGCGGCGGCGATCGGGAGCAGGACCCGGGTGTCCTGGCGGGCGGCGTGCCGCTCGCGCAGGGCCTCGAAGTCGGCCTCGACCTCGGCGAGCAGCTTCGGCCGTTGCTCGTCCGACAGCAGCGCCGCGACCACGGGGACCGAGCGCGATGCGTCCTTCACCCAGATGACGGGGCCGTGGTACTTCTGCGCCACCTTGACCGCGGTGTGTGCACGCGAGGTGGTCGCGCCGCCGACCAGCAGCGGGATGTCGAAGCCCTGACGCTCCATCTCCGACGCCAGATTGACCATCTCGTCGAGGGAGGGCGTGATCAGGCCGGAGAGGCCGATGATGTCGGCGCCCTCCTGCTTGGCGGTGTCGAGGATCTTCTGGGCCGGCACCATGACACCGAGGTCGATCACGTCGTAGTTGTTGCACTGGAGCACCACGCCGACGATGTTCTTGCCGATGTCGTGGACGTCGCCCTTGACCGTGGCCATGACGACCCTGCCGTTGCTGCGCTCGGCGTCCCCGGGGCGCTTCTCGGCCTCGATGTACGGGATGAGGTAGGCGACGGCCTTCTTCATGACCCGCGCGGACTTGACCACCTGCGGCAGGAACATCTTCCCGGCGCCGAAGAGGTCGCCGACGACGTTCATGCCGTCCATCAGCGGGCCCTCGATGACCTCGATCGGCCGGCCGCCCCGTGCGCTGATCTCCGCGCGCAGCTCCTCGGTGTCGTCGGTGACGAAGGCGTCGAGGCCCTTCACCAGCGCGTGGGTGATGCGCTCGCCCACGGGCAGCGACCGCCACTCCTCCGAGGCCACCTCCGCCACCGTCCCGTTGCCGGCGAAGTCGCCGGCGATCTCCAGAAGACGCTCGGTGCTGTCGGGACGGCGGTTGAGGATCACGTCCTCGATGCGCTCGCGCAGCAGCGCGGGTACCTCGTCGTAGACCTCGAGGGCGCCGGCGTTGACGATCCCCATGTCCATGCCCGCCGCGATCGCGTGGTACAGGAACACCGCGTGGATCGCCTCGCGCACCGGGTTGTTGCCGCGGAAGGAGAACGAGACGTTCGAGACGCCGCCGGAGACGAGCGCGCCCGGCAGGTTGGCCTTGATCCAGCGCGTGGCCTCGATGAAGTCGACCCCGTAGTTGGCGTGCTCCTCGATCCCGGTGGCCACGGCGAACACGTTCGGGTCGAAGATGATGTCCTCGGCCGGGAAGCCGACATTCTTGGTGAGGACGTCGTAGGCGCGACGGCAGATCTGCGTGCGGCGCTCGAGGGTGTCGGCCTGGCCGTCCTCGTCGAAAGCCATGACCACCACCGCGGCGCCGTACTTGCGGCACAGCCGGGCCTCGCGGACGAACTTCTCCTCGCCCTCCTTGAGCGAGATCGAGTTGACGATCGCCTTGCCCTGCACGCACTTGAGGCCGGCCTCGATGACCTCCCACTTCGATGAGTCGATCATCGTCGGCACGCGGCAGATGTCGGGCTCGGTGGCGATCAGCTTCGTGAAGCGGTCCATCGCCTCGACGCCGTCGATCATCCCCTCGTCCATGTTGATGTCGATGACCTGCGCACCGGCCTCGACCTGCTGCCGGGCGACCGCGAGCGCGGCGGGATAGTCGCCGGCCTTGATGAGGTTCCGGAAGCGTGCCGACCCGGTGATGTTGGTGCGTTCGCCGACGTTCACGAACAGGGTCTCGTCGGTGATCGTGAGCGGCTCGAGTCCCGAGAGCCGTAGCGCCGGGCGGGTCGCGGCCGGCGTCCGAGGCACCTTGCCCTCGGCGGCGGAGCCGATCGCGGCGATGTGCGCGGGCGTGGTGCCGCAGCAGCCCCCGATCACGTTGACGAAGCCGCTGGCGGCGAACTCCTCGAGGACGGCCGCGGTCTCCTCGGGCGACTCGTCGTACTCACCGAAGGCGTTGGGCAGGCCGGCGTTGGGATAGCAGGAGACGAACGTGTCGGCGATGCGGGACAGCTCGGCGATGTAGGGCCGCATCTCCTTGGCGCCGAGCGCGCAGTTGAGACCCACCAGCAGCGGATCCACGTGCCGCACCGAGTGCCAGAACGCCTCGGTGACCTGGCCGGAGAGCGTGCGCCCGGACGCGTCGGTGATGGTCCCGGAGATGATGACCGGCCAGCGTCGGCCGCGTTCCTCGAACAGCGTCTCCAGCGCGAAGATCGCCGCCTTGGCGTTCAGGGTGTCGAAGATCGTCTCGACGACCAGGGCGTCGGACCCGCCGTCCACCAGGCCGTCCGCCGCGGTCAGGTAGGCCCCGACGAGTTCGTCGAAGGTGACGTTGCGGGCCCCTGGGTCGTTGACGTCGGGCGAGATGGACGCCGTCCGGCTGGTCGGGCCGATAGCCCCGACGACGAAGCGCGGCTTGTCCGGCGTGCGCTCGGTCATCGCGTCGCACGCGGCACGAGCGAGGCGGGCGGAGGCGACGTTGAGCTCGTAGGCGAGGTCGGCCATGCCGTAGTCGCTCAGCGAGATCGCCGTCGCGTTGAAGGTGTTGGTCTCGATCAGGTCGGCGCCCGCCTCGAGGTACTCGCGGTGGATGCCGGCGATGATGTCGGGCGCGGTGATGCTGAGCAGGTCGTTGTTGCCCTGGACGTCGGTGGGCCAGTCGGCGAACCGTTCCCCGCGGTAGCCCGCCTCGTCGGGTCGGTCGCGCTGGATCGCGGTCCCCATCGCGCCGTCGAGGACCAGGATGCGCTGCTGCAGCAGAGCGGTCAGCTCGGCTGTGGCGTCGGGCCGCAGGGTCGCCGCGCCCGGATCCGGGCGGGCGGGCGGGCGGGGAGCAGACACCGAACAAGAGTAGACGCGGGGTGATGACCGGTCCCTCCGCCCGGCGAGCTGTCCCGAGGGGCGTGGAAACGCGGCGGTGTCGGTGGATCGACGTAGGCTCGCAGAGGTGATCGACCCGACGTCCCCGACCGACGACCTGCCCCAGCTGACCGACCCCCTGGTGGTCGTGGCCTTCGAGGGCTGGAACGACGCCGGCGACGCCGCCACCGGAGCGGTCGAGCACCTGGAGCTGATCTGGGACGCCAAGCCGCTGGCAGCGCTGGACCCGGAGGACTACTACGACTTCCAGGTGAACCGGCCGACGGTGTCGCTGGTGGGGGGCGTCAGCCGGCGGATCGAGTGGCCCACGACGCGCATCTCGGTGGCCCGGCCGCCGGGCAGCGAGCGCGACGT
>JALYMS010000378.1 GCA_030773535.1 Actinomycetota bacterium
CGCTCTCCTCCAGCCGCCGGATCCCCTCCGGCGCCGCGAGCGCACAGAGGACGGTGATCGACGTGGCGCCCCGCGCGGTCAGCAGTCCGCAGCAGTGCACGAGCGAGCCGCCCGTGGCCAGCATCGGGTCGAGCACGAACACCTCCCGGTCGACGAGCGACTCCGGCAGCGAGGCCATGTAGGCCTCCGGCTGGAAGGTCTCCTCGTTGCGGGCAAGGCCGACGAAGCCCATCTGCGATTCGGGCAGCATCCCGTGCGCCGTGTCGGCCATCCCGAGCCCGGCACGCAGCACCGGCACGATCAGCGGCGGGGCGGCCAGCCGGTAGCCGGTCGTTCCGGTCACCGGCGTGGTGATGGGCTCCTCCGCGACGACGAGGTCGCGGGCGGCCTCGTAGACCAGCATCTGGGTCAGCTCGCGGAGTGCGGCACGGAAGTTGGCGTTGTCGGTCCGCTCGTCCCGCATGCGGGAGAGCCGGGCGCGGGCGATCGGATGGTCGACGACGGTCAGCTGCACGCGCGACACGGTAGCGGGCCGGGAAATTCCTGCTCAGGCAGCCATGAGTGACTCACCCCTCGCCTCGGCGGCCAGCCTGCGCTCGAGATCGCGGTTACCCATCAGCACACCGATGACGTAGCGCATATCCATCCGCTCGCCGTTGACGTGCATCGCATCGGGCAGCCGCGGCGGTCCGTCCGGGAACAACAGCTGGGCAATCGACACGGCTGCCCCGCTCGGCGCGTCGGTGCCGTCGGACGCCCGATCGGGCGCCCGATCGGGCGAAGGCACCGCCGGCCGCCTTCCGGCGAGTTCGTCGATCGGAGTCACGCCGGTGAACGGATCACCCGTCGAGTCGTCGGAGACCGCGGCGCCGGTCACACCGCCGACGCCCGCCGTGAACGCCGCATCGGCGGTCCCCCAGATCCGGCGGCCGTCGGGGGTGAGCACGACGAGCCGTCCGTCCCGACGGGTCATCACCAGGTCGAGTTCGTGCACGAGTCCGTGGTCGACGTCGCAGAGCAGCACCATGTCGGCCACATTCGTGCGGCCGCCCAACGACCACCAGCGCATGTGATGGGCGTGCAGCCGCTCGACACGGGTCTCCGTGCACCCGGGTCTCGCACAGCCACCGTCGCGCCGGAGCAACGCCCGGCGCTGGGCGCGCGTCGCGAGGCGACGGCCACGCCCGACGCCGAGGACCTCGCGGCCGCGCTCCAGCATCGTGACCACGGCCGACTCGCAGAGCATGCGGCGGACCTGGGACGCATGCAGGGCGGGACCACCCTCGATGTAGGCCAGCCCCGCGGCCGCGTCGTCCGCGACGACCGCCGCGTCGACGTGCACGACGACCTCCCGTCGGGGTGGGTCACCGGCCCGACGGTCGACGTCCACAGCCGCCTCCGCGAGCCGGGCGACCGCCGCGCAGCGCCTTGCGGCGCTGAGTTCGCGAGCCCACGCCGTCTCGTCGCGCTCCAGCTTCTCGGTCGCGGCGGCGGGGTCCCGTCCCGCTGACGAGCCGGCCTCCTCCACGCGCTTGGCTGCGGCCCGTTCGCGTCGGGCGTCGCGCTCGGCCAGGGAGTCGACCCCCGTCAGGAACCGGGCGCCCTGGTCCGGGTCGAGGCGCATCCGCACGACGAGCATGCCGTCGTCGTCCCACCAGTGCTCGAACTGCCGCTTCCGGGTGATCGTGTCGTCGTCGACCGCGTCGGCCCGGCGCCACGAACGGACCAGCCGCTCGGTCTGCGACGCCGTGGCCTCGATCGCCAGCTCGAGCAACGATCCTTCCGTGTCGGGCTCCGCGATCCGGGTCAGGGCCCGCACCTTCGAGTACGACAGCCGGCCCTCGGTGAACGCGGCCGCGATGAGCGGCAGCCCGGTCAGCGACCGGGCGACGCGCACGTGTTCGCGTGCGGCACCTGGCGACATCCCACACTGCCATGCCAGCCAGTGCGCGCACGACAGGATTCCGACACCGTGCCACCCCTCACGCCGGTCGAACTCCGCGACCAGACGGAGCCAGGCGGCCGTAGCAGCGGCCAACCGGACGGCCCCGCTGGTGATCTGTCGCGCCAACTCGGACAGGGACGGTTCGGACACGGCACTCCCCTTCGAACGCTGATCGAAGGCTAGGGAAGAGGTACGACAGATCCAATCGACGACCGGCCCGGGCGTTCCCGCGGGAACGCCCAGCAGTTCCGTCCGGCCCCTCCGACGGAGGGACGCAGGGGGACCGGAGGAACCGGGTGGGCGACAATGGCCGGCATGACCTCCGTGCTCGACCCGGACGCGCTGCCCGACGACGCGCGCGCGTCGATGGCGCCGCTGCCGCCGTACGACGACGTGACGCGCTCCGACGCCGCCTTCCGCGCCTTCCTGCACGGGCTGCCCGGGGTCGACCAGGTCGGCGCGGAGGCCCGGGTGGGCGTCCTGGGCACGCGGTCCATCAAGACCACGGCGAAGGCCTGGGCGATCGACGCCGCCATCTCCATGGTCGACCTCACCACGCTGGAGGGCGCCGACACCCCCGGCAAGGTCCGCTCCCTGGCCGCCAAGGCGAAGCGGCCGGACCCCACGGATCCGACCTGCCCGCCGGTCGCGGCCGTCTGCGTCTACGGGGACCTCGCCGGAGTGGCTCGCGAGGCGCTGGCCGGCACCGGCCTGCACGTCGCCGCCGTCGCCACTGCCTTCCCCAGTGGCCGGGCGAGCCGCGCGGTGAAGATCGCCGACGTGAAGGACGCCGTTGCGAACGGCGCGGACGAGATCGACATGGTCATCGACCGCGGGGCTTTCCTCGCCGGCCGCTACCTCGACGTCTTCGAGGAGATCGTCGCGGTGAAGAAGGCCTGCGGGAACGCCCACCTCAAGGTCATCCTCGAGACCGGCGAACTCGGCACCCTCGACAACGTCCGGCGGGCCTCCTGGCTGGCGATGCTCGCCGGCGGTGACTTCATCAAGACCTCGACGGGCAAGATGTCCCCCGCCGCGACCCTGCCGGTCTGTCTGGTGATGCTCGAGGCGGTGCGCGACTTCCGCGCGGCGACCGGTCGGCAGGTCGGCGTGAAGCCCGCCGGCGGCATCCGGACGACGAAGGACGCGATGAAACATTTGGTGCTGGTCAACGAGACCGCCGGGGCGGACTGGCTCTCCCCCGACTGGTTCCGCCTGGGCGCCTCCAGCCTGGTCAACGACCTCCTGCTGCAGCGGCAGAAGCTCCGCACCGGCCACTACTCCGGCCCCGACCACGTGAGCGTGGACTGACATGACCAGCGCCCCCAGCGCCTCCTTCGAGTACGCCCCCGCCCCCGAGTCGCGGTCGATCGTCGACATCGCGCCGTCCTACGGACTGTTCATCGACGGCGAGTTCGTCGACGGCACCGGCGAGGCGTTCAAGACGGTCAACCCGGCCACCGAGGAGGTGCTCACCGAGGTCTCGGCCGGCAGCGCGGCCGACGTCGACCGGGCCGTCGCGGCCGCCCGCCGCGCGTACACCCGCGTCTGGGGCCCGATGCGCCCGGCCGATCGGGGCAAGTACCTGTTCCGCATCGCGCGGCTGATGCAGGAGCGCGCCCGCGAGTTGGCCGTCCTGGAGTCGCTGGACAACGGCAAGCCGATCCGGGAGTCCCGCGACGTCGACATCCCGCTGGCCGCGGCGCACTTCTTCTACCACGCCGGCTGGGCCGACAAGCTCGATTGGGCCGGCCTCGGCCCGGGCCCGCGCCCGCACGGCGTGGCCGGCCAGGTCATCCCGTGGAACTTCCCGCTGCTGATGCTGGCGTGGAAGGTCGCGCCCGCGCTGGCGACCGGGAACACCGTCGTCCTAAAGCCGGCCGAGACCACCCCGCTGACCGCCCTGCTGTTCGCCGAGATCTGCCGGCAGGCCGACCTGCCGCCTGGCGTCGTCAACATCGTGACCGGCGCCGGGGACACCGGCCGGGCGGTCGTCGAGCACGGGGACGTCGACAAGGTCGCGTTCACCGGCTCCACCGAGGTCGGCAAGTCGATCGCCCGCGCGGTCGCCGGCACCGGCAAGTCCCTGACCCTGGAGCTCGGCGGCAAGGCGGCCAACATCGTCTTCGACGACGCCGCGATCGACCAGGCCGTCGAGGGCATCGTGCAGGGCATCTTCTTCAATCAGGGCCACGTGTGCTGCGCCGGCTCCCGGCTGCTGGTGCAGGAGAACGTGCACGACGAGGTGATCGCCTCGCTGCAGCGGCGGATCGCCACCCTGCGCGTCGGGGACCCGCTGGACAAGAACACCGACCTGGGTGCGATCAACTCGGCCGAGCAGCTGGCCCGCATCCGGGAGCTGTCCGACATCGGGGACGCCGAGGGCGCGCAGCGCTGGCAGCCGGACTGCGTGCTGCCCGACCGCGGCTTCTGGTTTCCGCCGACGGTCTTCACCCAGGTCTCCCCCGCGCACCGCATAGCCCGCGACGAGGTCTTCGGCCCAGTGCTGTCGGTCATGACGTTCCGCACGCCTGACGAGGCCGTGGCCAAGGCCAACAACACCACCTACGGGCTCTCGGCCGGCATCTGGACCGAGAAGGGCTCGCGGATCCTCAAGATCGCCGATCAGCTGCGTGCCGGTGTCGTGTGGGCCAACACGTTCAACAAGTTCGACCCGACGTCGCCCTTCGGCGGCTACAAGCAGTCTGGCTACGGCCGCGAGGGCGGCCGCCACGGACTGACCGGATACCTGAAGGGCGCCACGCACTCATGAGCGACCGGCTGGCCGTCCGCAAGACGTACAAGCTCTACGTCAACGGGGCGTTCCCCCGCTCCGAGTCGGGGCGCACCTACGAGGTGACCGACACCCGCGGCCACTTCCTGGCCAACGCCGCCTGGGCTTCCCGCAAGGACGCCCGGGACGCCGTCGTCGCCGCCCGGGCCGCCTTCGACAAGTGGGCCGGCACGACGGCCTACAACCGCGGCCAGGTGCTCTACCGGGTGGCCGAGGTGATGGAGGGCCGGCACGCCCAGTTCGTCGAGGAGGTCGAGTCCGGCGAGGGGCTGTGGAGCGCCAGGGCCCGCGCCGCCGTGGACGCCGCGATCGACCGGTGGGTCTGGTACGCCGGCTGGACCGACAAGCTGGCCGCCGTCCTGGGCGGGGCCAACCCCGTCGCCGGCCCGTACTTCGACTTCTCGCTGCCGGAGCCCACCGGCGTCGTCGCCGTCCTGGCCCCGCAGCAGTCGTCGCTGCTGGGGCTGGTGAGCGTCCTGGCCCCCGTGCTGGCCGGGGGCAACACCGCGGTCGTCGTGACGTCGAAGGAACGGCCGCTGCCCGCGGTCACCCTCGCCGAGGTGCTGGCGACCAGCGACGTCCCCGGCGGGGTGGTCAACGTGCTCACGGGCGACGCCGCCGAGCTGGGCCCGTGGCTGGCCGAGCACGCCGACGTCGACGCCATCGACCTGACCGGCGCGCCCGCCGAGCGGGCGATGGAGCTCGAGCGGGAGGCTGCCGGCACCGTCAAGCGAGTCGTCCGCCCACCGGCGACGGAACCGGACTGGACCGCAGATCCCGGGCTGTCCCGGATGACCCCGTTCCTGGAGACGAAGACCGTCTGGCACCCCATGGGGGTCTGATCTCGCGAGCGATCGACGTACCGATCAGCCCACCGAGACGGGGCACCAGCCCACCGACCGGGGCAGACATGTGCCCCGGGACAGCGGCGCGAGACTGACATCCTGACCGAGTGCTCATCCGACCTGCCACGGACGACGACGTTCATGACCTTGGAGCGGTTCTCGTCGACGCCGTCGGGTCGGGAGCGTGCGTTGGCTTCCTCGCCGACGTGACGCTCGACGAGGCAGAGGCGTTCTGGGTTGCGGCGCTCGTGGAAGGCACGACGTGGGTGGCGCGCCTGTGCGCAGACGAGCCGGTAGTGGGTGTCGTGCAGCTGCTCCCCGCCAAGCTTCCCAACGGATCACACCGGGCGGAGGTCGCCAAGTTGTTGGTGCACCGCTCGGGCCGCCGACGGGGCGTCGCGAAGGAACTGATGCGGACGGCTGAGCAGGAAGCGTCGGCCCAAGGACGCTGGCTGCTGCAACTCGATACGGAAACCGGTAGCGCGGCTGAGAGGCTCTACATCCGACTGGGCTGGCAGGTCCTGGGAGTGCTGCCCGACCACGCCGTGCGACCCGAGGGTGGACTCGTCCCTACGACGTTCCTCTACAAGCGGCTGCGTCCCCAGGAGGCACCTGGGACGCGCCACGTGGAGCGGTAGGCGCTCGTTAGGACGGCCACTGAGAAGTGCCGTTGGACCGTGATCGGCGCCGTCCCGCCGCAGTCGCAGGACCCGGTGGTGCTCGGCAGCTGCCTGCTGCACAGTGCAGCCGTGATCACCGTTCTCCTGCGCTACGAGCACCACATCGACCACACCTTCCTGCAGGCCACGCACTACCAGGACCAAGGCGGCGTACTCACCGTGGACCGCGGCGAGGAGGAGGTCGCCCGCTTCCCCGCCGGCTCCTGGGACGGGGTCTATCGCTACGCGCGCAACCGGGTGCGGGAAGTGGACGGCGGTGAGCGCACCGCGAAGGGCCTCGAGTCGAGCTGGGTGAGGGCTCCGGCCCGACGCACTGACCGACAACGCGAAGACTCCTCCCCGTGCCCTGCCAGGCCCGGGCCCCGGCCGGACCGGTGCGCTGATCCCAGGGACACGGTTCGCCCACTGTGATCACGTGCCGCAAGCCGAGCCCGCTACGGCGACGCCCGCGGTCCGCAGAGCTGTGACATGCATACGTCGGCGCGGGCGACCTCGGGGTGACCCAGCAGCGGGTCTCAGGTCCATCGGGCAGGATCGGGTCCCGTGGCCAGGCCCAGCATCGTGCCCATCGCACTCACCCTCGACGACCGCACCGGCTACACCCTGTGGGCTCCGCCGTGGGAGGAGGACGGGGAGGAGTGGCAGGCCTTCCTCGGGACCACCGAGGACGACACGGCCAAGGTGCACCTGTTCCCCAGCCCCGCTGCTCTCGCCGCCTTCTGCCGGACCAATAACGACCACGACCTGGCCGATCACCCGGTGTGGCCCGTGGTGGCCGGGCTGGGCGCGGCCGACCTGACCCCGGACGACGACCACCGCTACGACTTGGACGGCGTCTACGACATCGCGGCGGAGAACCCCGACCGGTGGGCGGTCGAGGAGCTGGCCGCGACCGTCGACATCGTCACCCGGCTGGCCGAGTGCCTCGACACCGGCGCCGACACCGACGACGACACGGACGAGGACGAGGACGAGGCGGACGGCGCCGGGGGGCAGTTCGAGGCGATCGCCGAGCTGGCCGCGAAGCCCGAGATCGGCTCCCTGGGGCTCGGTGTCGACGCGTTCGTGGGCAGGTCCGGCGAGGACGCCTGGGTCGGCGTCGGAGGCATTCTCGACGACCTGTGGGAGGACGTCGTCGAGGAGCTCGCCGGGCACCTGGACTGGACGGGCGCGGGATCGGCGGCCCTGGAGGACTACCCGGCCGCCTCCGAGGACGGTGGCGCCGAGGACCTTCCCGACGAGGTCGCCCCCGTGGACGACGACGAGCCGGGGGACGTGGCGCCCGTCCGGGCCATCGCCCGGGGCGGGCGGGTGTCGGCGTCGGCCGCCGACGTCGCGGCGGCCGCCGAGTTCTGGGAGTCGGTGGGCATCCTGCCGGTGGAGGTCGTGGTCCCCGAGGGGGCCGGGGTCACGCTGCGGTGCTACGTCGAGGACGTCGCGCGCTTCCTGGGCCGCGACGGGGATGTCTACCTGTTCGCCACGCCGGACGAGCTCGCCCGCTTCTGCGCCGGGAACGAGGGCCACGACCTGGACGAGATCGCCACGTGGCCCGAGGTTGCCGAGACCGACGTCCCTCCCCTGCCTTCCCAGCAGGACCGCTACGACCTGACCGAGCTCACCGAGGTGCTCGGGGAGGTGGCGGACGGCGCGGCCGGTCTGGTCGACCACCGTGCCCTCGCCCAGCCGGTCGAGGGCGTGCGCGACCTGGCCGAGCACGCGGGGCTGGCACGGGTGGACGAGCTGCTGTCACCCGCGTCCCCACTGGGCCGCGCCGTGGCGCGGGGCGAGCGCGAGCCTCAGGCGGTCCTGCGGGCCGAGGACGCCGCCGAGCTGCGCCCGCTGTGGGACGAGGTCGTCACCCTGGTCAGCGCCAAGCTGGTCTTCCGCGACTGAGGTCCCACAGCGGAACGGCCGGCCCCGGGAGATCCCGGGACCGGCCGTTGCGTCGTGCAGGGGTCGATCAGTTGCCGTACCGCGAGGGCCGGCCACCGGAGCGGGGGCCCCGCTCGCCATAGGAACGCTCGCCGTAGGAACGCTCGCCGGCGGGGCGGTCGCCGTAGGACGGGCGCTCACCCGAGGGCCGCTCGCCGGCCGGCCGGGGCCGGTCGCCGAAGGAACGCCGCGGGCCGCCTCGGCTGCCGCTGGGACGGTCGCCGTCGCGGCGGGGACGGCTGCTGGGGCCACCGGGACCGCGGCGGTTGTCGCGCTGCGTCCGCTCCTTGGGCTCGACCGGGACGCCGGAGGCGACCAGCTCGGTGATCGGGGAGTCGCCCGGACGGATGCGGTCGACCGCCGGGTCCACCTTGGCCTGGCGGAACCGGCGCTTGGCCTGACCCACCTGGTCGGGCAGCAGCAGGGACACCACGACGCCGCCGGCCCCGGCGCGGGCGGTGCGGCCCGAGCGGTGCAGGTAGGTCTTGGAGTCCGTCGGCGGGTCGTAGTGCAGGACCAGCGAGACGTCGTCGACGTGGATGCCGCGGGCGGCGACGTCCGTGGCGACGAGGACCGGTGAGCGGGCGTCGGTGAACTCCTCCAGCGCGCGCTTGCGCGCGGCCTGGGGCAGGCCCCCGTGGATGGCCTCGGCCTTGATGCCGGCAGCCTGGAGGTTCTCGGCCAGCCGATCGACGCCGAGCTGCGTACGGGCGAAGACGATGGTGCGGCCGGGGCGGCCGGCCAGGTCGGTGGCCACCTGCAGCTTGTCGCGGAACGCGAGGCTGAAGGCCAGGTGCTCGGCCGGCGGGGCCTCGCCACCGGGGCGGACGACCTCGTGCCGGGCCGGGTCCTTGAGGTAGCGCCGGACCAGGGAGTCGACCTCGCCGTCCAGCGTGGCCGAGAAGAGCAGCCGCTGGGCGTTGCGGTCGGTCTGGTCGAGCAGCTCCTTCACGACCGGGAGGAAGCCCAGGTCGGCCATGAAGTCGGCCTCGTCCAGCACGGTGACGACGACCTCGGTGAGGCTGGCCTCACCCTGGCTGATCAGGTCCTGCAGCCGGCCGGGGGTCGCGATGATCACGTCGACGCCGCGGCGGAGCTGCTGGATCTGGCGGTACATGGGCGCGCCGCCGTAGACGGTGGCGAGCTGGACGCCGATGGACTGACCCAGCGGGGCCAGCGCGTCGTGCACCTGCTGCGCCAGCTCGCGGGTCGGAACGAGCACGAGGCCACGCGGGGCACGGCGGCCCTGCTTGGCGTCGGCACCGATGCGGGCAAGCAGCGGTAGGCCGAAGGCCAGCGTCTTGCCCGACCCGGTGGCGGCCTTGCCGAGCACGTCGCGCCGGGCGAGCGCGTCCGGCAGGGCGGAGGTCTGGATGGCGAACGGGCGGTGGATGCCGCGCCTCTCCAGCGCCGTCACCAGCTGCTGGGGCAGGCCCAGCTGGCCGAAGGTGGGACCGGCCGGCGCCTCGGCGACGGCGTCGACGGCGGTGTTCTGAACGGGGTTCTCGGTGGTGTTCGCCTCGAAGGAGACAGGGTGGATCACGGTCATGCGGGGTGGGGCTCCGATACAGCTCGGAGCGCGGCCCGTGAAAGGAGGAGGGGCTCGGCGGTGGCGGCGTCCTCACTGGCGATCGTTCGCGCCCGGTAAGGACGGCGGGATCTGCACGGATGCGCTCGTGCCCAGACGTTCCGTCCGGGAGGATGACCGGCCGATGTGCCGGTACGCCTAGGTTAGCAGCGGGCAGGGGTCGCCGATTCCCGCGAGCGGGGTGGCCGTGATCACCCCGAGAGGCCGGCGTACCCAGGGCGGACCACCTCGGTGAGCAGGCGGTTCTTCTCCGCGTCGCTCGTGAACGCGCCCGTCACGGCCCGCTCGGTGACGGTCCGGACGTCGTCCCAGGACCAGCCGAAGGCGGTGGCCACGGCGGCGAGCTCGCTGCTGGCCGACACCCCGCTCATCAGCCGGTTGTCGGTGTTGACGGTGACAGCAAAGCCCAGCCGGTGCAGCCGGTCGACGGGATGCTCGGCCAGCGACGGGTAGGCGCCGGTCTGCACGTTGGACGACGGCGCGATCTCCAGGGTCACCTGCTCGTCGCGCACGCGGCGGGCCAGCGGGCCGAGGGAGCCGTCGTCCGCCACCTCGTCGGCGATCCGCACCCCGTGCCCGAGCCGCTCGGCCCGGGCGCCGTCCAGGGCCGCACGGATGCTCTCGATGCCGTCGGCCTCCCCGGCGTGAATAGTGCGGTGCGCGCCGGCCCGGTCCAGCACGGCGATGCCCTCGGGAAGCCGGTCGGGCCGAAAGCCCACCTCGGGGCCGGCCAGGTCGAAGCCGCAGACCCCGGCGTCGCGGTAGCGGACGACCAGCCCGGCGACCTCTTCCCAGCGGTCGGCCTGCCGCATGGCGCACAGCAGGGTGCCCACCGTGATCGAGCCGGCGTCCCGGCAACCGGCGGCGAACCCGTCGACCATCGCCTCGACCACGGCCTCGATGGGGAGCCCCTGGGCGGTCGAGAGCTCGGGGGCGAATCGGACCTCGGCGTAGACGACGCCGTCGGCCGCCAGGTCCACGGCGCACTCCCGCGCGACCCGGTGGACGGCGTCGACTCGCTGCAGCAGCGCCACCGTGTGGGCGAAGGTCTCGAGGTACTTCTCCAGCGAGCCGGAGTCGGCCGCCTGCCGGAACCAGGTCCCGAGGTTCTCCGGGTCGCCGGCCGGGAGGTCGCGGTATCCGGCCTCGTCCGCCAGCTCGAGCACCGTCTGCGGTCGCAGCCCGCCGTCCAGGTGGTCGTGCAACAGCACCTTCGGTGCCCGGGCGAGGGTCTCGGCAGTGAGCGGGAAAGGCACCCGGGAACGCTATGACACCGCCGTTCCGCCGGAGGGCACCGACTCCCGGCCCCGCCCGATCATCGCCCGGCCCGGTACCACCGGCCCAGTACGTAGACGACCCCGGCCAGCTTCCACAGCAGCACTCACCCAGACGGTAGTCGTCCGCGGGCCTGAGCCGAGCGGCGAGATCCGGCCGCTGCGCAGCGAGGTAACGACGGGCCCGCGCCGCGTGCAGCGGGCTGGAGGCGATCGTGACCGTCGCGGCGCGCTCGAGCTCGCCCAGCGAGCGGGCCACGTTCTCCCACGTCGTGCGCGCCGAGGTCTCCACCACGACCTGTTCGGCAGGCACCCCTCGGACGCCGCAGGCGTAGCCGGCCATCACCTCCGCCTCGTTGGCGACACCGACCCGCCCGGCTCCGGAGAAGACCAGGCGGCTCCTCGGCGACCGCATGGACCGGACGGCGATGTCGGTGCGCCACGGCTGCACGGGATGCAGTCGCCCCGATCGACGCGACGGGAACCCGAGCACGAGCACGACGTCCGGGCCTTCCGCCGCGTCGTCCGGATGGCCGGCGCGCCCGCGGCGGGAGGCCCGCCAGTGCGCCAGCTCCACCGCTCCGAAAAGGACAGCGCCCAAGGCGCCCACTACGACCGCACGACGCTCTCCCCTGCGCAGGGCCAGGCTCTCCGCGCCCGCGGCCGACATCTCAGCCCGTGCCGCGGTCCTGCCAGCGGAAGGTCAGCACGCAGAGGACCAGCCCTGCCGCGCACCAGGCGAGCAGGACCAGCGCGGTCATCCCCAGCTCCCAGGTGCCGGCCGGCTCGGCCGCCGCCATCGAGTCGGGCAGGAAGACCGACCGCAGCCCCTGCGCCATCCACTTGAGGGGGAAGAACGCGGCGACCGTCTGCATCCAGGTGGGGATCTCGCTGAACTGGAAGAAGACCCCGGAGATGAACTGGAGGAGAAGAGCGAAGGGCGTGACGGTGGCCGAGGCCGAGCGCCCGTTCCTCGCCAGGCTGGACAGCGAGATCCCCAGCAGCGTGCAGGCCGCCGAACCGAGCAGCGTGACCCAGGCGAAGGTCAGCCAGTCGGCTCCGGTGGGGAGGTCGATGCCGTAGAAGACGACGCCGATGGCCAGCAGGATCGCGATGATCGCGACGGTGACGGCGACGACCTGGACGACCTTGCCGACGAAGTAGGCGCTGCGCGGCATCGGCGTGCCGGCGAGGCTCTTCAGCGTTCCGTCGGAGCGCTCGGTGGCGATGCTGATCGCCATGTTCTGCAGGCTGGCTCCGAGGATGCCCGCGGCGATGATCCCGGCCATGAAGTACTGGGTGAAGCTCACCCCGTTGCCCAGGTCGAAGTCCAGGACCGCCCCGAAGACGACGAGCAGCAGCACCGGCAGCATCAGGGTGAAGACCACGGCCTCGCGCTGGCGGAAGAACTCCTTCAGTTCGACCACCGACCGGGACCGGAACACGCGCGGGAGCGACGGCAGCCGGACGTCGGTCGCGCTCATCGGTCCTCGCCGATCATCCGCAGGTACACGTCCTCGAGGGTGGGCCGGACCACCGCGAGATCCGGCACCTCGCCGGGGAACCGGGCAGCCAGGTCCCGCACGAAGGCGGTCGGCGTCGCGGTCTCCGCGGTGCGGCGCACCCCGTCCTCGGTCCAGCGGACGACCGCGGGCGCCGTCTCGCGGTCCCCGAGCAGCGCAGGGACGGCGACCTGGACCAGCCGGCCACGGGCGATCACACCGACCCGGTCGGCGAGCGCCTCTGCCTCGTCCAGGTAGTGGGTCGTGAGCAGCATGGTGGTGCCCAGTTCCCGGAGCGACCGGATGAGCGACCAGAACTGCCGTCGGGCCTCCGGGTCGAAGCCGGTGGTGGGCTCGTCGAGGAACAACAGGGTCGGGCGTCCGACGATGCCCAGCGCGACGTCCAGCCGGCGCCGCTGGCCCCCGGACAGGGACTGCGCCCGCACTCCCGCCTTCTCGGTCAGGCCGACCAGATCCAGGACCTCGTCCGGGTCGCGAGGGTCCGGGTAGAGGTCTGCTCGGGCGGCCACCACCTCGCGCACCGTCAGCTGGCTCGCGCCGGAGTTGGACTGCAGCACGATGCCCAGTTGCGCCTTCCAGCGCCGTCCGCCGTGCGCGGGGTCCTCGCCCAGGACGCGGACCTCGCCGGCGTCCCGGCTGCGGTAGCCCTCGCAGATTTCCACGGTCGTCGTCTTGCCGGCACCGTTGGGGCCGAGCAGGGCGAAGATCTCACCGCGGCGGATGTCGAGATCGAGCGCTTCGACCGCGACGAAGTCGCCGTACCGCTTGCCGAGCCCGCGGATGGAGATCGCCGCGGCCGGATCGAGGGGCTCCCCGGGCTGCGGCCGGTCGCGCACTGCTGCCGCGGACGAACTGGTCACGAGAGAACAGTCTGCCCTTGTCGACGGCGCACCCGGTGTCCTCCTTCCGTGACGTCCCCGACGATCATGGCGCCGCGATCCCGCCCGATGGGCCCGGGCGCCTCCTGGACGGCAGCGCCGTGTTTCTCCGGGGCGGCCCACAGGGACGATGCCGGGGTGCCGAAGCATCCCGGCATTCCATTCGTTCCCAAGTCGACGGCGGACCGCTGCTCGGTCACCGGTCACTGGACGAAGACGGCGGCTGGGAAGGACTCGTAGGGGACCGGACCGGGGGCCGGGCCTCCATGAGGGGGCATGGGGCCTCGTTTTCATCGAGGCCCTGGCGCATGCCGACTTCGGTCGACACTTCCCGGAGTCGCCGAGTCCAGCGGTCGAGCGTCCACCAGCGTTGGTGAGGCCTGACTCCTTGAGAATGTTCGTCACGGGCGACCGCCCCGCTCCGTAGTTGCGTGGAGCAAGTCAGGCGGTGATGCGGTCGAGGATCAACGGCAGGGGCTCTTCGCCGGTGTCGATGCCGATGGCGCCCTCCAGCGCCTCCAGTGCGCGCGGGATCCGGGCGGCGTCGTCGGTCTGCAGCTCGAGCAGCGGTGAGCCGGCGGTGACCTTCTCCCCGACGCCCGCCATCCAGAGCACCCCGGCCGCCGCGGACACCGGGTCCTCCTTGCGGGCGCGGCCGGCGCCCAGCCGCCAGGCGGCGACGCCCAGGGCGTAGGCGTCCAGCCGGGTGATGGTGCCGGTCGCCGGTGCCGGAATCACGTGCGTCTCGGCCGGCCCCGGCAGCGGCGCGTCCGGGTCCCCGCCCTGCGCGGCGACCATGCGGCGCCACACGTCCATCGCGCGGCCGTCGACCAGGGCGTCGGCGGGGTCGACGTCCTCCCGTCCGGCGCCGGCCAGCATCTCCCGCGCCAGGGCCAGGGTCAGCTCGACGACGTCGGCCGGGCCACCGCCGGCCAGCACCTCGACGGACTCGGCCACCTCGACCGCGTTGCCCGCGGCGCGGCCCAGCGGGCGATCCATGGCCGTCACCAGGGCCACCGTCCGCACCCCGGCCGCCTCGCCGAGACCGACCATGGTGCGGGCCAGCTCGCGGGAGGCGTCGGGGTCCTTCATGAACGCTCCGGAGCCGGTCTTGACGTCCAGCACGAGCGCATCGGCGCCCTCGGCGATCTTCTTGCTCATGATCGAGCTGGCGATCAGCGGGATCGACTCGACCGTGCCGGTGACATCGCGCAGGGCGTAGAGCTTCTTGTCCGCAGGGGCCAGGTCGTTTCCGGCCGCGCAGATGACCGCCCCCACCTCCCGCAGCTGCCGCAGGTAGGCCTCCTCGTGCACATCGGCCCGCCAGCCCGGAATCGCCTCCAGCTTGTCCAGCGTCCCGCCGGTGTGGCCCAGTCCGCGGCCGGACAGCTGCGGCACGGCCACCCCGCACGCGGCGACCAGCGGCGCGAGCGGCAGCGTGATCTTGTCGCCCACCCCGCCGGTCGAGTGCTTGTCGGCGGTCGGGCGGCCGAGCGAGGAGAGGTCCTTGCGCTCGCCGGAGTCGATCATCGCCGAGGTCCACACGGCCAGCTCGTCCGCCGTCATGCCCCGGAAGAAGACCGCCATGAGCAGTGCGCTCATCTGCTCGTCCGGCACAGCGCCGTGCGTGTAGGCGTCGATGATCCAGCGGATCTGCTCGGCCGACAGCTGCCCGCCGTCCCGCTTGGTGCGCAGGACGTCGATCGCGTCCATCAGGTGTCCCGCCCGGCGGGCTGATCCCGGAGCGCTGCCGCCACCAGATCCTCGGGGCCGAAGGCGTCGGGGAGCACCTCGCGCATCGGCACGATGCCGAGCGACACCGTCTCGATGAGCATCTCCGCGCCGCCGTGCTCCCACAGCAGTTGGCGGCAGCGCCCGCAGGGCATCAGCGGCTGCCCGTCGCCCCCGACGCAGGCCACGGCCACCAGGCGGCCGCCGCCGCTGCGGGCGAGGTCGCTGACCATGCCGCACTCCGCGCACAGCCCCAGCCCGTAGGAGGCGTTCTCCACGTTGCACCCGGTGACCACGCGGCCGTCGTCCACCAGGCCCGCGACGCCGACCGGGAACTTCGAGTAGGGCGCGTAGGCGTGGCTCATCGCCTCCCGCGCCGCCGTCCGCAGCGCCTCCCAGTCCGGTTCCTGACGCATCACTAGTGCTCTCCTCGTCGGTAGACCAGTCCGTCGGCCTTCGGCATGCGCAGTCGTTGCGACGCCAGGGACAGGACCAGCAGCGTGATCAGGTGGGGCGTGAAGAAGACGATGCCCTCCGGCAGCCGGTCGATGGTCAGGTAGCCGGCCAGCGCGGCCGCCGCAAAGACCCCGGCGACGACGGCCTGCACGATCGCACCGCGCCTGGCCTGCAGGACCGCCACCGCGAGCAGCACGATCGCCACCAGCAGCAGGAGCGCCACCACCGCCGTCCGGCTGCGCAGCTGCAGGGCATCGGCGAACCCGAACAGTCCCGCGCCCGCAGCCAGCCCGCCGGGCCGCCAGTTGCCGAAGATCAGCGCCGCCAGGCCGATGAAGCCCCGCCCGCCGGTCTGCCCCTCCCGGTAGATGTTGGCGATGAAGACGAGGAAGACACCGCCGAGGCCAGCCAGCGCCCCGGAGATGAGCACCGCGATGTACTTCAGCCGGTAGACGGGCACACCGAGGGAGTCAGCGGCGGCGGGGTTCTCCCCGCAGGACCGGAGGCGCAGGCCGAACGCCGTCCGCCACAGCACCACGTACGCCGCCGGGATCAGCAGCACTGCGAGCACGGTCAGGACGCCGACACCGCTGGTCAGCCCGCGCAGCAGTCCGGCGAGGTCGCTGATCAGGAACCAGCGCCGGTCCTCCAGCGCGCCCAGCAGGTCCGGACCGGAAGACAGCACCGGCAGCGAGAAGTCGGGCGGCCGGCTGGACAAGGGGGGTGATTGGGCCGCGCCGCCGCCGGCCGGGTTGTCGATGTAGAGGAGCTCGGACAGGAACCGGACGACGCCTGCGGCGAGGATGTTGATCGCCACCCCGGAGACGACGTGGTCCACGCCGAAGGTGACGGTGGCCAGGGCGTGCAGCAGACCACCCACCGCGCCGAGGACGATGCCGCCGACCACGGCGGCGCCCCAGCCCCACTGGTAGCCGGCATAGCCCGCGCCCCAGGTGCCGAGGATCATCATCCCCTCGAGGCCGATGTTGACGACGCCGGCCCGCTCCGCGAAGAGGCCGCCCAACGCCACCAGGGCGATCGGCACGGCGAGGAGCAGCGCCGCCGAGAACGTCGGCGACGACGTGAGCGCCTGCTCCCCCGAGATCACCCGAACCGCCGAGACCAGCAGGAACACCCCGGTGGCGAGCCACAGGACCCGCCGTCCGCGGCCGCCGCCGGTGAGCAGGTCGGTCAACGGGCCCCGGCTCGGGCGCGTCTGCGAGACGGTGCTCATGACGTCACTCCCTGCGGTTCGCCGGGCACCCCGGTGGAGCTGCGCCGGTCGCCGTCCGGACCTGCGGACGGCGCACTGCTACCGCCTCCCCCGGCGGGTCCCGAGGCGGCGGCATTCGCCCGCTCGGCCGAACGCAGGGCGAGCCGGCGGGCGATCTCGTTGGCGATGACGACGGCGAGCACGATCGTGCCCTGGATGATGGTGACCACCGACGAGGGGATGTCGGCGAACTGCAGGGGCAGCGCGGCGCGGTCCAGAAAGGCGAACAGCAGGGCCGCGAAGGCGATCCCCAGCGGACTGTTGCGGCCGAGCAGCGCGACCGCGATGCCGAGGAAGCCCAGGCCCGCGGTGAACTCGGTGCCGAACTCATGGGTGTCGCCCAGCAGGTCAGGCAGGCCGATCAGCCCCGCGACGGCACCGGAGAGCAGCATCGCCTTGACCACCATGCCGCGGGCGTCCACACCGCTGGCCGTCGCGGCCGACGGCGAGAGGCCGGTGGCCCGGAGGTCGAAGCCGAACCGGGTGCGCTTGATCAGCACGGCCACCAGCACGCCCACCACGACGGCGACCAGCAGGAACCCGTAGAGCTCGGAGCGCGGCTCGGCCAGGCCCAGACCGGTGAGGACGCCGCCCAGTCCGGGGAACCAGCCCGACTCGGGGATGGTCCTGGTCGTCACGATGGACTCGCCCTCACCGCTGCCCTGCAGAGGACCGGTGAGCAGGAAGGACGCGGTGCCCAGCGCGACGAAGTTGAGCATGATCGAACTGATCACCTCGCTCACGCCGCGGGTCACCTTGAGCACGCCGACGATCCCCGCCCAGAACGCGCCCACCAGCATGGCGACCACGATGATCAGCAGCACGTGCAGCGGGCCGGGCAGCGTGACCGCGGCCCCGACGGCAGCGGCGAGGATCGTCGCGAGCCGGTACTGACCTTCCACGCCGATGTTGAACAGACCCATCCGGAAGGCGATGGACACCGCCAGGCCGGCGAGGAACAGCGGAACGGCCCGGTTGAGGATGACGACGATCGATTGCACCTGCTGGGACGGTGAATCGCCGAGATCGGTCATGACACCCAGGGCGGCGAGGGGGTCCTCCCCGATCAGCAGGATGACGATCGCCGAGATGACCAGCGCGACGACGATCGCCAGCGCGGGGCCGAGCAGGGCCAGACCGGTGCGCCGCAGCCGGTTCACGCGGCGCCCGCCGGGGATGCGGCGCCGGTCATGTGACCGCCCAGTTCCTCGGGCGTGACGCGGGCGGGGTCGAGGGTCGCCACGAGCGAACCCCGGAGCATCACGTGCAGCGTGTCGGACAGGCCGATGAGCTCGTCGAGGTCGGCGGAGACCAGGACGATGCCCAGCCCCTCGGCGCGGGCGTCCTTGAGCAGCTCCCAGATGACGGCCTGGGCTCCGACGTCCACCCCGCGGGTGGGATGGGCCGCGATCAGCAGCCGCGGGCGGGCGCTCATCTCGCGGCCGACGATCAGCTTCTGCTGGTTGCCGCCGGACAGCGCGACGGCGAGGGCGTCCGGGCCCGGAGCGCGGACGTCGTACTCGCGCATGATCCGTTCGGTGTCCGTTCGCGCGCCGCGACGGTCGATGAACCAGCCCTTCACTGCCGGCGGCCGGGTCTGGTGGCCCAGGATGCGGTTCTCCCAGAGCGGGGCGTCCAGCAGCATGCCCTGCCGGTGCCGGTCCTCGGGGATGAAGCCGACGCCGGCCTCGCGGCGGGCCCGGGTGCTCCAGTCCGTGGCGTCCTCGCCGCCCAGCTCCATCCGGCCACCGGCCAGCGGGCGCAGGCCCATGATCGCCTCGACCAGCTCGGCCTGACCGTTCCCCTCCACGCCGGCGATGCCGACGACCTCCCCTTCGCGGACCTGCAGGCTCACGTCGTCGACGAGGGCGCGACCGGTCGCCGCGGCGACGGTGATGTGCTCGAGGCGCAGGACGACCTGGTCCCGGACGGTCGAGCTGCGGGTCTCCGGGGTGGGCAGCTCCGAGCCCACCATCAACTCGGCCAGCTGCTTGACCGTCGTCGTCCTCGGGTCCGCCGTCCCCACGGTGGTGCCGCGCCGGATGACGGTGATCGAGTCGGCGACGCGACGGACCTCGTCGAGCTTGTGCGAGATGAAGATGACTGTCAGGCCTTCCCGCTTGAGCTCGGCGAGGTTGCCGAAGAGCTCGTCGACCTCCTGGGGGACGAGGACGGCGGTCGGCTCGTCGAGGATCAGGGTCCGCGCGCCGCGGTAGAGGACCTTGGCGATCTCGACCCGTTGGCGGTCACCGACGCCGAGGTCCTCCACGAGGTCGTCAGGCTGCAGGTCCAAGGAGTAGCGGTCGGAGATCTCCACGATCCGCCGCCGCGCCTCCGCCTGGTCCAGCCGGCCGCCCCTCGTGGGTTCGCTGCCGAGGACGACGTTCTCGAGCACCGTGAAGTTGTCGGCCAGCATGAAGTGCTGGTGCACCATGCCGATGCCCGCGGCGATGGCGTCGGCGGGACTGCGGAAGGTCACCTCGCGGCCGTCGAGCAGGATCTGGCCCTCGTCAGGGCGGTGCATGCCGTACAGCGTCTTCATCAGCGTGGACTTGCCGGCGCCGTTCTCCCCCACGATCGCGTGCACCTCGCCGCGGCGGACCTGCAGCTCGATGTCGCGATTGGCCACGACGCCGGGGAACCGCTTGGTGATCCCCCGCAGCTCGACGGCCGGGGCGGCTCCATCGGCCGCCGGCGCGCCGCCGCCCTGCTCGCCCCCGGACGGCCGGGAGCCGGTTCCTCCTGGTGCGGCCATGGATGGGCCTTTCGCTCGGTGCCGCCACGGGTGCGCGCGCACGTGGGCTGGCCGCATGATGTCCTACCTCGCCGCCGCAGTGGGCTCCCGCCCTCAGGTGGTGCCGACACGACGGCGGGCCCGGGACACGCACCCGAGATGCGGTGCGCCCGGACCCGCCGTCGGGGTCGACCGGGACGCGGGCCCGTGAGAGCGGCCCGCGTCCGCCGGTCACGGGGTGGTCGGAACCTTGATCTCGCCGTCGATGATCCGCTGACGGAACCCGTCGATGTCGCCCTGGATGTCGTCGATGAAGCCACCCGAGGTGGCCAGACCCACGCCTTCGGTCTCCAGGTCGTAGAGGATGTCCGCGCCACCCTCGACGTTGCCCTCGACGAAGTCGCCGACGAAGGCCAGGACGGCGTTGTCCACCCGCTTGAGCATCGACGTCATGATCACGGCCTGGAGGGCCGGGTCGTCGACGGTGTTGTACTGGTCGGAGTCGACGCCGATGGCGCGCGCGCCCGCGGCGGCCGCCGCCTGGAAGACGCCGGTGCCCGATCCGCCGGCCACCTGGAAGACGATGTCGGCACCGGCCGAGTACATGCCCTGGGCGAGGATCTGCGCGCGCGCCGGGTCGTTGAACCCGGAGAAGTCACCCGCGGGCGAGATGTACTCGGTCAGGATCGTGATGTTGGGATTGACCGCCTGCGCTCCGGCCTCGTACCCCGCCTGGAACGTCTGGATGAGCGGCACGTCGACACCGCCGATGAAGCCGATCTGCCCGCTCTCGCTCTTGAGCGCGGCCGCCGCCCCGGCGAGGAACGAGCCCTCCTCGGCGGCGAAGAGCAGGCCCGTGACGTTGTCGCCCTTGCTGGTGCCGTCGGGCAACTCGTGGGAGCCGTCGACCTGGGCGAACGTGGTCTTCGGGAACTCGGCGGCGACATCGGCGATCACCTCGTCGTAGGCGAAGCCGACGGCGATGACCGGGTCGTAGCCCTGCTCGGCGAGCTGGGCGAGCAGCTCGGCGCGGTCGGAGCCGTCCTCGTTCGGAGTCACCTCGCGGAAGTCTCCGCTGAACTCCTCGACCGCAGCTTCGGCACCGGCGAAGGCAGAGTCGTTGAACGAGCGGTCGCCCCGCCCGATGGCGTCGTAGGCCAGCCCGATCTTCAACTCCTCGGTGCCGCCGCCCCCGCCGCCCCCGCCGGCGCTGCCGCCGGCGGTCGGCTCGTCGCTGGCACAGGCCGAAAGGGCCAGGCCGCCGGCCAGCAGCAACGCCATGCCTCGGACACTGGCCTTCGTCATCCGCGCTCGACGCAAGACGATCTCCTCTCTGGGGGAACGCACGGATCGATCCGGAGCGCGTCCCGTCGGGTGCAGGGGTCCCGCGTCGACGTTCCGCTGGAACGCTCTGACAGGGGACCCAGGCACGCTAACCGGGTGGCGGAGTCCTGCCCCAGCCCCGGAAAGGGACTGAGACGTGATCGTTGCGAACCCCCAGCCGTCCGGGTAGGGCGGCCGGGCGGCGCTCGCGGAGCGCGCATAGCGTGCCCCCATGAGGAGAAGACTGCCCGGGAGCGCTGTGCTCGCGGCGCTCCTCGTGGCGGGGATCGGCGGACTGCTCGGCGCCGGGCCGGCCGCAGCCGCACCTGCCCGACCCACTGCGGACCCGTCCGCTCCCACCCCGACCGCACCCTGGTCCGGCCTGCCGCCGCAGGGATCGGCACCCGACGGCAGCACGGTGGGCGGAGGGGAGCTCGACGACCGAGGACTCGTGGTGGCCGACGGCGCTCCGCCGCTGCCCACCGGGATCGCCGCGTCCGCCTGGCTGGTCGCCGACGCCGGCAGCGGCGAGGTCCTGGCCGCGCGCGACCCGCACGGGCGGTACTACCCCGCCAGCACCCTCAAGGCCCTCACGCTCCTGACCCTCACTCCGCGACTCGACCCGGCGCTGGTCGTGCCGGCGACAGCCGAGGACGAGCAGGTGGAGGGCAGTCGCGTGGGTCTCCTGGTGGGCGGCTCGTACCCCGTGTCCCTGCTGTTCCAGGCGCTGGTGCTGCAGTCCGGCAACGACGCCGCCAACGCCCTGGCCCGTGCGGCCGGGGGTGAAGAGGCGACCGTCGCGGCGATGAACGAGACGGCCGCGGGGCTCGGCGCCTACGACACGGTGGCCGGGACGCCGTCGGGACTCGACGTCGCGGGGCAGTCCTCCTCCCCCTACGACCTGGCGCTGATGTTCCGCGCGCTGGTCGAGGACGCGTCGACCGCCGCCATCCTGACCACGCCCACCGCCGCGATGCCCCCGGTGGCCGGCCGCTCCCCCGGGTACCAGATCCAGAACCAGAACCCGCTGCTGTCGACCTATCCGGGCAACCTCGGAGGCAAGACCGGCTTCACCGACGCCGCCCGGCACACGTTCGTGACCGCGGCCGAGCGGAACGGCCGCCGGCTGGTGGTGAGCGTCATGGACACCGACAAGGTCCCGCTGCGGGCTGCCGACCAGGCCGCGCTGCTGCTCGACTGGGGGTTCGCGGTACCGGCAGGCACCGGCGGCGTCGGCCGGCTCGTCCGACCGGCCGACCTGGCTCGGCCGACCGCCGGAACGCGACCCCTCCTGCTCGAGCGGCAGGAGACCGGAGCGGCGTCGCCGACGTCCTCGGTCCGCGCGAGCGCAGATCCGGGCGCCTCCCCGCTGGTCCCGGCGGCGCTGGCGGGAGCAGCGGTGCTCATCGTGGCTGCGACGGTGCTGGGGCGGCGCCGGGCGGTACGGCCGGTGCGAACTCCACCCGGGGAGGCGAGACCGCCTCGATCCGCCGAAGGGTCGACGTCCACGCGGCCGTGAAGAAGGCGAAGCGGGCCACCAAGTTGATCCACACCAGCAGGCCGACCGCACCACCGAAGGCCGACGCGGTGACGCTGTTGGAGATCCAGGACAGGTAGAACCCGCCGAGCAGTTTGAGTACCTCGAGCCCGGCCGCACCGAAGATCGCTCCGGGGAGCAGCATCCGCAAGGGGTGGGACACCGAGGGGACCACGCGCAGCAACCAGAGGAAGACGACGGTGTCGGCGACCATGGCCAGCGCGATGCCGAGCACCCACGTCAGCAGTTCGAACCCCGGCTCGTCGGAGACGCCCAGCAGGTCCAGCACCCACGACGTCGCCTGCGTGACCCCGCCGGTGAGTCCGAGGCTGGCCAAACCGACGGCTCCCAGGGCGAAGAGGGCCACCAGGTCCTGGGCGTTGTCGCGCAGCACGTCGGGGTCGTCGACGTAGCCCTTCCAGACCCGCTCCATGCCCACCCGCAGCTGGTCCATCGTGCGCAGCCCCGCGTAGAGGAAACCGGCCAGCGCGATCAGCCCGATGAATCCTGCGCCGTCGATGGCGTCCCTCAGCTGCCGGACGAGTTGCCGCCCGATCGGCCCGGGGAAGGCTTCCCGGATCGCCAGGAACAGCTCCTCCTGGAGCAGGTCGTTGCCGGCGAGCACGAGGCCGACGATCGAGGCCGCCAGCAGCAGCACCGGGAAGAGCGCCAGGAACGCGAAGTAGGTCACCCCTGCGGCCATCAGGTCGCCCTGGGTGCGCTGGTAGCGGCCGCCGGCGCGCGCCAGGTGATCCAACCAGCGGTGCCGACGGCGCGAGGCCGCGACGAGCTCCTCGGTGCGCGCATAGGCGCGGGTCCACCACGGCTCGCGGACGGGGGGCCGGGTCGGCTCGGGGACGGCGGAACTCACCGCCCGAGTCTGGGGCCTCGCCGCCGGGTGCGCTGGGATGCGGCGCTGCCCGCGCTGGTCAGCGGAGCGGACCGGTGAGGGGGTACTCGCGGGCGACGGCCCAGGCCCCGTCGGCCGTCTGCTCGAACTCGGTGAAGAACTCGACGCGGAACTCGGCCGAGAGGTCGGCCAGCCCGGTGTAAGCGAGCTCCAGCATGTCCGCCGCGACGTCGTGGGCCACCGTCACGTGCGGGTGGTACGGGAAGGACAGCTCCCGGCTCAGCGGACCGCAGCGGACGTCCGTGGCGATCAGCTCGCAGTTGCCGATCCCACGGGCCACGGCCACGAAGACGACGTCCGACACGGGCGTGAACGTGCCGGTGCCGAGCAGGTGCATGTCGAAGGGCGCATGGGCGGCCGCCACCGTCTCCAGGTGCCGGCTGATGGCCGGACGGTCGTGCACGGCGACCTCGGTGGGCGGCAGCAGCGTGACGTGCGGCGGCACGAGGCTCGCCTGCGGATCCCCGACCTTGGCGCGCCAGTCGACCAGCAGCTGGGCCCACGGCTCGGGCACGGGTACGACGATGCCCAGGACCGTGGTCTGCGGAGCTGTGGCGCGACTGCGCGGCACGAAGGTGTCGTCGTTCACCCGCGGCTCCCCCCGGGCAGGAAGCCCACCCGCTCGTACACGTCGGCCACCGTGCCGGCGGCGACCTCGCGTGCCCGGGCGGTTCCCTGCGCCAGCACCCGCTGCAGCTCCGCCCGGTCGGCCAGCAGCTCCTGGGTGCGCTCGCGGACGGGCGTGACGAAGTCGGCGACCACCTCGGCCAGTTCCTTCTTCAGGTCTCCGTAACCGCGGCCGGCGAAGTGCTCCTCGAGGTCGGCGACGGGCCGTCCGGACAGCGCGCTGTGGATGGCGAGCAGGTTGGTCACCCCCGGCTTGCCCTCGGGGTCGGCCACGACCTCCCGGCCGGTGTCGGTGACCGCCGACCGGATCTTCTTCGCCGTGACCGCAGGGTCGTCCAACAGGTCGACGCAGCCGGCGGGGGGCAGGCTCTTGCTCATCTTCTTGTCCGAAGACTGCAGGTCGAGGACCTTGGCCGCACCCTCCGGGATGTGCGCCGCCGGGACCGTGAGGGCCGCGCCGTAGCGGCTGTTGAACCGGGTGGCCAGGTCGCGGGTCAGCTCCAGGTGCTGGCGCTGGTCCTCACCGACGGGCACCAGGTCGGCCTGGTAGACGAGGATGTCGGCGGCCTGGAGGACCGGGTAGGTGAACAACCCGACGGAGGCGGCTGCGGTGCCCTCGCGCTGGCTCTTGTCCTTGAACTGGGTCATCCGGCTGGCCTCGCCGAACCCGGTCAGGCACTCCAGCACCCAGGACAGCTGCAAGTGCTCGGGCACGTGGCTCTGCACGAACAGCGTGCTGTGGTCAGGGTCCACGCCGAGCGCGAGCAGCTGAGCGGCGCTTACGAGCGTGCGCCGGCGCAGCACCTCCGGGTCCTGCGCGACCGTGATCGCGTGCAGGTCGACGACGCAGTAGAAGGCCTCGGTGCTCTCCTGCAGGCTCACCCACTGGCGCAGGGCACCCAGGTAGTTGCCGAGGTGGAACGAGTCCGCCGTCGGCTGGATGCCGGAGAGGACACGGGAAAGAGGCACGGCGCCCATCAAACCAGCCGATCGGGGCGTTCGGACCGACCTCCCCCCATCAGGTCATCGCCCCAGGTCCGCCAGCGCGTCGTCGAGGGCGGCGAGGAAGACGTCGTCCTCCTCCGGGGTGCCGACGGTGACCCGGATGCCCTCGCCCGGGAAGGGCCGGGTGATGACCGCGCGGGCCTCCAGCGCCGCCGCCAGCCCCGCCGCGCGCTCCCCCACGGGGAGCCACACGAAGTTCGCCTGGCTGTCGGCGACGTCGAGTCCCCGGGCGCGCAGCGCCGCGGTGAGCCGCTCCCGCTCCGCGACCACGGCGGCACATCGCGATCGCACCTCGTCCTCGCTCCCGAGCGCCGCGATAGCGGCGGCCTGAGCCAGCGTGGACACGCTGAAGGGCACGTGCGTCTTGCGCACGGCAGCGGCCACGGCCGGGTCCTCGGCCAGCAGGTAGCCCACCCGCAGACCCGCGAGTCCCCACGCCTTCGAGAACGTGCGCAGGACGGCGACGTTCGGCCGGCCGCGCATCAGCTCGACCCCGTCCGGCACGTCGGGGTCGGTGACGAACTCCCGGTACGCCTCGTCGAGGACGACGAGCGTGCCGGCGGGCACGGCGTCGAGGAACTCCTCCAGCCCGGCGCGGCGGACCGCCGTCCCGGTGGGGTTGTTCGGGTTGCAGACGAACACCAGGCGGGTGCTGTCGTCCAGCGCGGCTGCCAGGGCGGGCAGGTCATGGGTGTCCGCGGGCCCGCCGGGCCGCCCCGGAGTGAGCGGGACCTGCACCGGCCGGGCTCCGGCCACCCGGGCCAGCAGTGGGTACATCTCGAACGAGCGCCAGGCGAAGGCGAGGCTGGTCCCAGGGTCGTTGTAGGCCTGCGCGAGTTCCTGGCACAACGTCACGGCGCCGCATCCGGTGGCCACCTGGTCGGCTGCCACGCCGTACCGCTGCGCCAGGGCAGCGGTGAGGGCGATCGCGCCGTTGTCGGGGTAGCGGTTCGTGTCGCCGGCGGCTGCGGCGACCGCCGCCACGACGGCCGGCAGCGGCGGGAAGGCCACCTCGTTGCTGGCCAGCTTCACCGCGCGGGCGACACCGATCTCACGGGCGAGGTCCGCCGGGTTGCGCCCCGGGCGGTAGGCCGGCAACTCCTCGACGGCCGGGCGCGCGGTGACCACGACTTCTCCTCCTGCCACGGCGGGTGCGCGCCGGTGGTATCTAGGCTGTGCGCATGCGCGTAATCGTCGCCGGTGGTGCCGGCTACATCGGCAGCGTAGTCACGGCCGCACTCCTGGACGGCGGCCACGAGGTCACGGTGCTGGACGACCTCTCCACGGGACACGCCGACGCCGTTCCGGCCGGCGCGGCCCTGGCGGAGGTCTCGCTGCACGACTCGGGGCCGGTGCTCGCCGACGTCCGCCCCGAAGCGGTGCTGCACTTCGCCGCAAAGAGCCTCGTGGGCGTCTCGCAGCAGCAGCCGGAGGACTACTGGCACACCAACGTGGTCGGCTCGCTGGCCCTGCTGGAGGCGATGCGCGCGGCGGACTGCCGGCGGATCGTGTTCTCCTCGACCGCGGCCACCTACGGGGAGCCCGACCAGGTGCCCATCCGCGAGGACTCCCCCACCCGGCCCACGAACACCTACGGCGCCTCGAAGCTGGCCGTGGACTCCATGCTCACGTCCTACGCGGTCGCGCACGGCTTCGCCGCGGTCAGCCTGCGCTACTTCAACGTGGCCGGCGCCGCCTACGGCCTGGGTGAGCGGCACGCCACCGAGACGCACCTGATCCCGCTGGCGCTCCAGGTGGCGGCCGGTCAGCGGGAGTCGCTGACCGTCTTCGGCGAGGACTACCCCACGCCCGACGGCACCTGCATCCGCGACTACGTGCACGTCGAGGACCTCTCCGACGCCCATCTGCTCGCACTGCCGGCACCGGCCGCCGGCGAGCACCGGATCTACAACCTCGGCAACGGAACAGGGTTCTCCGTCCAGGAGGTCATCGACGCCGTCCGCGAGGTGACCGGGCACCCGGTGCCGGTGACGGTCGGGGCCCGACGGGCCGGCGACCCGGCCCAGCTCGTGGCCTCGAGCGACCGGATCCGGGCCGACCTCGGCTGGACGCCGAAGCACACGGACCTGCGCGGGATCGTCCGGGACGCCTGGGACGTCGCGCAGGCCCGCGTCTGACCGCCGGTCTGTCGGGTCAGCCCGCCGGGGCGGGTTCGCTCGGCGCCTGCTCGCCGTCCTCCGCGGGAGCGGGAGGCGGGTCGACCTGCAGTCGGGCGATTCGGCGCCCGTCGAGCTCGACGACCGTGACCCGGCGGCCCTCGATTTCGATCCCGTCGCCGACCTCCGGTAGCCGGCCCAGCTCGGCGAGCACGTAACCGGCGACCGTCTCGTAGGGCCCCTCGGGCAGCGAGAGACCGGTCGCCTCGGTGAAGTCGTCGAGGTTCAGCAGGCCGTCCACCTCACGTGGGCCGTCGGAGGGCTGCTGTCCCTCGGCCTCGACCTCCGCGTCGTACTCGTCGTAGATCTCGCCGATGACCTCCTCGATGAGGTCCTCGAGGGTGACGATGCCGTCGGTGCCGCCGTACTCGTCGACGACGATGGCCAGGTGCTGGTTGCCCCTGCGCATCTCGCTGAGAGCGGTGAGGACCCCCGCCGTCCCGGGCAGCCGCTTCACCTCACGCGAGAGGTCCCCGACCGTGGCGGCGCGGCCGGCCGGATGGTTGGGCAGCAACAGGTCACGGACGTGCACGAACCCCACGACGTCGTCCTCATCCCTGCCGGCCACCGGGAAGCGTGACCAGTTGGAGTCTGCGACCTGCTTGGCGGCTCGGCTGGCCGTAGTCGAGGCGTCGAGGAAGGCCACCTCGGTGCGCGGCGTCATCACCTCACGCACCTCCCGCTCCCCGGCGCGGAAGACCTCGTCGATGAGGCGCCGTTCGTCGCTGCTCAGCGACTCGTGCGCCGCCACCAGGTCACGCAGCTCCTCCTGGCTGATCGACTCGCCGCTCACCTCGGGGTCACCGCCGAAGAGGCGGACCAGCAGGTCGGTGGACTTCGAGAGCAACCAGATGATCGGCCGCGAGAGCGTGGCGATGGCGTTGAGCGGCGCCGCGACGAGGAGGGAGAAGCCCTCGGCGCGCTGCAGCGCCAGCCGCTTGGGCGTCAGTTCGCCGGCCACCAGCGACAGGTAGCTGATCGCGATCGTGACCAGGACGAGCGCGGTGGTGCCTGCCAGCCCTTCCACCATGCCCCGGCCGACGAGCCAGCGGGCCAGGGGCTGGGACAGGGTGCTGGCCCCGAAGGCGGCCGAGAAGAAACCGGCCAGCGTCACGCCGACCTGGACGGCGGCGAGGAACCGGTTGGGGTCGCTGAGCAGCCGCTGGACCGCCTTCCCCCGCCGGCCGCCGTTCTCGGCCATCGCGCGGACCTGGGACTCGCGCAGGGAGACCAGCGCGATCTCGGCGCCCGAGAAGATGCCGCCGATCAGCACGAAGGCGACGACCATGACGATGCTGAGCCAGACGTCGCTCACCGGCGGCCTGCTCTCGGGGTGGTCGGGTGGGGCGGACGGCGTCCATGGTGCCTGGTGCCCGGCGGACGCGGTGCCGGCCGCCTGCCGAGGGGCCTCGGCGACGGACGGTCACGCGGTTTGTGACGCTCCACCCCTTGACGGATCGTGACCGGACGCGCACGGTTGGTGCCGATTCGGTAACAAACCGCGAACGATGCCGCCGTGAGGTCCCTCTGTGCGCCACCGCCCTCCCGCTCCGCCGCTCTCCGCCCGGGTCGCCGGCGCACTGAGCCGTGAGCTTGCACACACGCGTCCCTCCGCGCGTCACTCGGCTCGAACCTCCGGACGTCACTCCGCACGCCGTCCGAGCGGGCGCCTCGCGCTGGCGGTGGGGGTGCTCTGCACGGTGGCCGGCCTCGTGGTCGCGGTGCCGGTGATGTCGTCGGGTTCGGGCACGACTCCGATGACGCTGGACTCCTCGTCCTCCACGGCGACCGGCGTCACTGACGGATCCACCCCGAAGGCTCCTGCCCAGGACCGCCGACCGGCGCCCCCGGCCACCACCGGCGCAGCGACCGGCTCGACGCCTCCGCCGGCCGAGGTCCCGGCGACGACCGACGCGCCCGCGGTCGCACCTGCGGCCGCCCCCGCGGAACCTGCCGATGCGTCGCCGACGCCCCCTCTGGCCGCGGCGGCGCCCGCGGGCGGTGTTCCGCCGGGCGTCGAGGCGGAGGTGCTGGCGGCGGTCAATGCCGCCCGGGCGGACTCCGGCTGCGAGCCGCTGGCGCACGACGAAGGGCTGGCCACCGTTGCCAGGGCGCACAGCGCCGACATGCGGGACCGGAACTTCTTCGACCACGTGAACCCTGCAGGCCTCGACCCGTTCGATCGCGCCGAGGCGGCCGGGCAGACGAACGCGCGGGCGGAGAACATCGCCGTGGGACAGCCGACCCCGGCCGCGGTGATGGGCTTCTGGTTGGACAGCAGCGGGCACCGCGCCAACGTTCTGGACTGCAGCCTGCACACGCTCGGCGTGGGTGTCGCCGAGGGCCCAGCCGGCCCCTGGTGGACCCAGCTCTTCGGCGACTGACCGGACGCAGCCCTCGAAGATCAACGCCCGTCGACCGCCCTTTCCAGGAGCCAGAAGGGGCGCTCAGCGGGCGTTGATCATGGCGAGCCGCCGAGATCGCAGGGCCCGGACCAGGGCCGCCAGGCGCTCCGGGTACCGCAGGTCGTCCACGGTGACGTGCAGCACGACCCAGCCGGCCGCACTGAGTCGATTGAGGCGCCGCCGGTCGTCGAGGAAGCCACGCCGCTCCCCGTGCCACAGCCCGTCGTACTCGATTGCGATCCTGAGGTTCGGATAGGCGAGGTCCACCCGGGCCACGAAGCCCTCGGAGTCGAAGACGCGGAACTGAGCGACCGGCGTGGGAAGCCCGGCGTGCTGCAGTAGCAGCCGGAGCCGGGTCTCCTGCGGTGACTCGGCCAGCCCGTCCGCCAGGTCGGCGACCTTTCTTGCCTGCGCGCTCCCGCGGCCACGCGGGAGAACCGCGGCCGCCTCCCGGACGCTCGTCAGCGACACCGAACCCCCGGACACCATGCGGTCGAGGGCCACCACGGCGTCTTCGACGGGTCCCCGACGGATGAGTTCGATCGCGGTGTCCACCCGGCTGGTGCATGGCCACCTACCCACACGGCGAAGGGCGAGCCGTACAGCGGTGCGGCGCACACGCACGCCCTCGCCAGGGTGCCAGCGCAGCCCCGCAGGCAGCACGACCTCGACCGGATCGGTTGGCTCGCGATGTCCGGGACTCCCCAGATGACGGCGGCGCTGCGACCGGTGAAACCGGCGCCGGCAGGAAGGGTCATCCCGACCGCGCTGATCAGGATGCGATGCGTGCGCGGGAGCGACGCATCCGCGTACACGTCCTGGCGCAGCCGTACCCACGCCGAACTCCGCAGCTGCTTGTCCGTGAGCAGTCCTTCCGAGACCACGGCGGAGCCGCGGAAGACGCGGCCGTGCAGCTCCAGCGGACGCGCGGCGGATGGGGGCACGCGGGAACTCTGCGGTGCGCAGGTACCTCATCCACCGCTTTCCACAAGACGAGAACGCGTCAGGGGCCCTTTCGATCTAGTCGAAAGGGCCTCTGAGGGGCGTTGATCACCGCATCGCGTGCGGTGGGGTCAGGCCATGGCCTTCTTGAGGTTCGTGTCGATGGCCGCCAGGAAGTCCTGGGTGGTCAGCCACGGGCTGTCCTTGGAGATGAGCAGCGCGAGGTCCTTGGTCATCTGACCGCCCTCGACCGTGTCGATGCAGACCTTCTCGAGGGTCTCCGCGAACCGGGTCACCTCGGGCGTGCCGTCGAGCTTGCCGCGGTGGGCCAGGCCCCGTGTCCAGGCGAAGATCGACGCGATGGGGTTCGTCGACGTCTCCTTGCCCTGCTGGTGCTGGCGGTAGTGCCGGGTGACGGTGCCGTGCGCGGCCTCCGCCTCCACGGTCTTCCCGTCCGGGGTCGCGAGCACCGACGTCATCAGACCCAGCGAGCCGAAGCCCTGCGCCACGGTGTCGGACTGCACGTCACCGTCGTAGTTCTTGCACGCCCAGACGTAACCGCCCTCCCACTTGAGGGACGCGGCGACCATGTCGTCGATGAGGCGGTGCTCGTAGGTGATGCCGGCGGCCTCGAACTTGTCCTTGAACTCGGCCTCGAACACCTCCTCGAAGATGTCCTTGAAGCGGCCGTCGTAGGCCTTGAGGATCGTGTTCTTCGTGGACAGGTAGACCGGGTAGCCGCGGCCGAGACCGTAGTTGAGCGAGGCCTTGGCGAAGTCACGGATCGACTCGTCCAGGTTGTACATCGACAGCGAGATGCCGGCCCCCGGAGCCTGGAACACCTCGTGCTCGATCGGCTCGGAGCCGTCGGACGGCGTGAACGTGACCGTCAGCGTGCCTGCGGAGGGGAACCGGAAGTCGGTCGCCCGGTACTGGTCACCGAAGGCGTGGCGGCCGACGATGATCGGCTTGGTCCAGCCCGGCACCAGCCGCGGCACGTTCTGCATGATGATCGGCTCGCGGAAGATGACGCCGCCGAGGATGTTACGGATCGTCCCGTTGGGCGAGCGCCACATCTTCTTCAGGCCGAACTCCTCGACCCGCGCCTCGTCCGGCGTGATGGTCGCGCACTTGACGCCGACACCGTGCTGCTTGATGGCGTTGGCCGCGTCCACCGTCACCTGGTCGTCGGTCTCGTCACGCTTCTCGATGCCCAGGTCGTAGTACTCGAGGTTGACGTCGAGGTACGGGAGGATCAACTGGTCCTTGATGAACTGCCAGATGATCCGCGTCATCTCGTCGCCGTCGAGCTCAACGACGGTGCCTTCGACCTTGATCTTGGTCACGTTGGTTGGGTTCCTCTCGGGGTGAAGGTCAGAGGTCGGCGACGTCGGCCTGCTTGGCGCGCACGGCCTCGGCGGCCTCGCGCAGGCCGGACAGCTCGCTCTCGGACAGATCGCCCTCGGCGACCCGCCGCACGCCCTCGCGGCCGATCTCGGCCTCGACGCCCAGGTAGACGCCGTTGATGCCGTACTCGCCGTCGACCCAGGCGCAGACCGGCATGACCGCTCCGGAGTCCTCCATGACCGCGCGCGCCATACGGGCCGCGGCGGCCGACGGCGCGTAGTACGCCGAGCCGGTCTTGAGCAGCGCCACGACCTCTGCCCCACCGTTGCGGGTGCGGTCGACCAGGTGCTCGATGCGGTCGGCGGCCAGCACGTCGGACAGCGGCTTGCCGTCGACGGTGCAGCGGGAGGGCACCGGGACCATCGTGTCGCCGTGCGAGCCCAGCGTCAGCGTCTGCACCGAGGAGACGGGGACGCCGAGTTCCTCGGCCACGTTGTTGCTGAAGCGCGCGGTGTCGAGCATCCCGGCCTGACCCATGACCCGGTTCTTGGGGAACTGGGTGGCCAGCTGCGCGAGCGCCGTCATCTCGTCCAGCGGGTTGGAGACGACGATGACGACCGCGTCGGGTGACGTGGCGGCGATGTTCTCGGCGACCGAGCGCACGATCTTGGCGTTGGTCTCGATGAGATCCATGCGGCTCATGCCGGGCTTGCGCGGGAGGCCCGCGGTGATGACGACGACGTCAGAACCCTCGGTGCCTTCATAGGACCCGCCGCCGACACCGACGACCTTGGTCTCGAAGCCCTCGATGGGCCGCGACTGGTTCATGTCCAGCGCGATGCCCTCGGGCTTGCCCTCGACGATGTCGGTGAGCACCACGGTCTCGAAGATGTCGTACTCGGCGAGCCGGAGAGCGGTGGTGGAGCCGTAGAAACCGGCGCCGACGACGGTGACCTTGCCATTCCGGGTCTTGTCTGCCATGGCCGTCAACTTATCCCCGGGCGTGCTGCGCCGCCTGAGGGGGTCAGGGAAACGGGATGCTGTGCGCGATCACCGCGAGCGCCACGCCGGTCCCGGTGAGCAGCACGACGTCCACCGGCCGGCTCCGGACGGCGAGGAAGCCGGCGCGGCGGACCGGGAGGAGCAGTCGCAGCAGCCCGGCGCCCACGAGCGCCAGGCCCATGACGACCAGGCCCATGCGCCAGTGCCGGAAGGTCACCTGCAGCAGTCCCACCCCGACGACCAGCAGGACGGCGAACAACGGCAGCTGGCGGAGGAGACCCGCGAGGAAGGGCCGGCGGACGTAGAGCGGCGGGCGGGCCATGCTCAAGCGGACAGCGCCTCGAGCGCGGCGGCCTGCTCGGCCGCCAGCACCACGTTCTGCAGCAGCATCGCCCGGGTCATCGGACCCACGCCGCCGGGGTTCGGGGCGACGTGCCCGGCCACGGCCATGACGCCGGGCGCGACGTCCCCGGCGATCTTGCCGTCCACGCGGCTCACGCCGACGTCGAGGACGGCGGAGCCAGGCTTGACCATGGCGCTGGTGATCAGCCCGGGGACGCCGGCCGCGGCGACCACGACGTCAGCGGTGCGCACGTGCGCGGCCAGGTCCCGGGTGCCGGTGTGGCACAGCGTCACGGTCGCGTTCTCCGAGCGCCGGGTGAGCAGCAGGCCGAGCGGGCGGCCCACGGTGATGCCGCGGCCGACCACGACGACCTCCGCGCCGGCGATCGGCACCTCGTAGCGCCGGAGGAGCTCCACGATGCCCACCGGCGTGCAGGGCAGTGGACCCGGCACGTTCAGCACGAGGCGGCCGAGGTTGGTCGGGTGCAGCCCGTCGGCGTCCTTGGCCGGGTCCATCGCCTCCAGGACGGCGTACTCGTCGACCTGCGGCGGCAGCGGGAGCTGGACGATGTAGCCGGTGCAAGCGGGGTCGGCGTTGAGCTCGGCCACCACGGCGAGCACGTCGGCCTGGGTGGCCGTGACGGGCAGCTCCCGCTGGATGCTGGCGATCCCCACCTGCGCGCAGTCGGAGTGCTTGGCATTCACGTACCACCGGCTGCCCGGGTCGTCGCCGACGAGCAGCGTGCCCAGCCCGGGTCGGTGCCCGGCAGCGGTCAGCGCCGCCACCCGGCCGGTGAGCTCGGTGCGGATCGCCGCGGCGGTCGCCTTGCCGTCGAGGATGGTCGCGGGCACGTCGGACAGTCTGCCCGAGCGGTGCCGCGACCGGCCCCGCCGCCCTAGGCTCTGCGCCAGCGGGCATACCCGCAGCGCCGACCGCCGGAGGCCCCCATGAGCGAGCAGCACCCACCCACTGCTGCCTATTCGTCGGCCGGTGCCACCGCGTACGGGTCCGGCTCGGCGCCCGCCACCGCACCGGAGCATGCCTCGGCGCAGGGAGCCCCGCGCCGCCAGGACCCGGTCGGGAGCCTGCTGCTCCTCGTCTCGGGCATCGCTGCCGGGATCAGCCTGCTGCTGCGCTGGCTGGCCGACAGCGACATCACGGGCCTGTCCCTCGTGCGGGACGGCTTCTCCGCGCTGGGCAGGGGCGTGGGCAGCGTGCTGAGCACCGGGTACGTGCAGCCGCTGACCGTCGTGCTGGGCGGCGGAGTCCTCTTCCTGCTCGGCCTGCTGCTGCTCGTGCCGGCTCGCCGTCACCGGGCCGTCGGGCTGCTCGCCCTCGTTGTCGCGCTGCTCGTCGCCGTCGCCGTGCTGGTGCCGCTCGCGATCGCCGGCTGGGCCCTGTCGTTCTTCGGGGTGGGCTTCTGGTTCGCCATCGCCGTCGCGGTGCTGGGACTGCTGGGCGGCCTCAAGGCACTGCTCACGCGATGACATCGCGATCCTCCGGATCGCACCGCGGTCAGGTGCCATCCCCAGTCCGAAGGAGCCGCTGCTTGCGCCTGCGCGGGACCCTTCGGGCCCGACTCGGCGCGATCTGACGGGGTCAGTGGCGAGTTCCCTGACTACTCCGCGACCAGGGCGCCGTGGGCGCGGGCGAACTCCACGGCCTGCACCAGGTCGAGCCGGACGCCGGTGACCTCGAAGGCGCGCCAGTTCACCGCCTCCATCGACGCGCCGCGGAGGTCCGCGCCCCGCAGCTTGGCGCCCTGGAGCCGGGCCCGGTCGAGGTCGGCGCCGCTCAGGTCGCACTCACGCAGGTCGGCGTCGGTGAAGTCGGCCTCCCGGAACCGCTGCCCGGAGAGATCCAGGCCCGAGAGTTCCGCACCGCGCAGCGAGGTGTAGCTCCAGTCGCACTCGATCGAGGTCATGGGCCGCAGCTCGACGCCCGGGAACTGCGACCCGGTCAGCTTGCACCCCTCCCAGACGGCGTCGAAGAGCCTCGCGCGGTCGAAGCGGCAGGACAGGAACGCCGTCCCTCGGTGCCGAGAGCCGCCCATCCGCACGCCGGTCAGCACACAGGAGTCGAAGACGCACCGCCGGGTGACCAGCTCCTCCAGCGCGGCGTCGTCGAACCGGCAGCGGGTGAAGGTCACCCCGTCGAGCTCGGTGCCCCACCAGTCCACCCGGGCGAAGTCCCGCCCCTCGACCTCCGCCCCGGCCGGCGGTGGCCCGACGTGCGGCCGCGTACTGATCAACGAGCGAGACCGTCAGTGGGCGAAGTGGCGGGTGCCGGTCAGGTAGAGCGGCACACCGGCGGCGGCCGCGGCCGCGACCACCTCCTCGTCCCGCACCGACCCACCCGGCTGGACGACGGCGCGCACCCCGGCGTCCAGGAGCACCTGGAGGCCGTCGGCGAACGGGAAGAACGCATCGGAGGCCGCCACCGATCCGGCGGCCCGCTCCCCCGCCCGGGCCACCGCCAGGCGCGCCGAGTCCACCCGGTTGACCTGGCCCATTCCGACGCCGACCGTGGCCCGGTCGTGGGCCAGCAGGATCGCGTTGCTCTTCACCGCGCGCACCGCACGCCAGGCGAACACCAGGTCGTCGAGCCCGGCGGCGTCCAGGGGCTCTCCCGCAGCCAGCGTCCAGGTGGTCGGGTCGTCACCCGGGGCGTCCAGGCGGTCCTTGACCTGCAACAGCAGCCCCCCGCTGACCGGCCGCAGCTCCGCCCCGGCGTCGGGGAGGTGGGGCAGCCGCAGGAGGCGGACGTTCTTCTTGCCGGTCAGCACGGCGACGGCGTCGTCGGTGAACGACGGCGCGACGACGACCTCGGTGAAGACGTCGGCGATCTGCTCGGCCATGGTGAGGTCGACCTCGCGGTTGGCGGCGATCACGCCGCCGAAGGCCGACAGCGGGTCGCAGGCGTGGGCCTTCCGGTGCGCCGCGGCGATGTCCGGGCCGACGGCGATGCCGCAGGGATTGGCGTGCTTGATGATCGCCACGCAGGCGTCCTCGTGGTCGTGTGCGGCGCGCCACGCGGCGTCGGTGTCGACGTAGTTGTTGTACGACATCGCCTTGCCGTGCAGCTGCTCGGCGTGGGCCAGCCCGGGCTGCCAGCTGCGGTACAGCGCCGCTGCCTGGTGGGGGTTCTCGCCGTACCGCAGCACCTCGGACCGCTCCCACGTGGCACCGACCCACGTCGGGAACCCGCTGTCGTCGTCGGGGGCCAGCACGTTGCCCATCCACGAGGCGACCGCGATGTCGTAGGTGGCGGTGTGCCGGAACGCCGCGGCCGCCAGCTTCTGCCGCTCGGCCAGGGTGAACCCGCCCGCGGCCACGGCCGCGAGGACGTCGGCGTAGCGGCCGGGGTCGACGACGACGGCGACCGACGGGTGGTTCTTCGCCGCGGCACGCACCATCGCCGGCCCGCCGATGTCGATCTGCTCGACGCACTCGTCCGGAGCCGCGCCGGAGGCCACGGTCTCCGAGAACGGATAGAGGTTCACCACGACCAGGTCGAACGGGGCGATCCCGAGCTCGTCGAGCTGTGCTCCGTGCTCGAGCCTGCGTCGGTCGGCGAGGATCCCCGCGTGCACCGCCGGATGCAACGTCTTGACCCGTCCGTCGAGGCACTCGGGAAAGCCGGTCACCCGCTCGACCGGGGTGACCGGGATGCCGGCGGCGGCGATCCGCGCCGCGGTGGCGCCTGTGCTGACCAGTTCCACGCCCGCCGCGGCGAGACCGGCGGCGAGGTCCTCGATGCCGGACTTGTCGTAGACCCCGAGCAGGGCACGTCGGATCGGGGCGCGGTCGGTCATCGGGGGTCTCCCTCGGTCGTTGCCGTGACGAGATCCGCCACCGTCTGCACCAGGAGCTCGCGCTCCACGTCCTTTATCCGCTCGTGCAGCCGCGCCTCGTCGTCCCCAGGTAGGACGGCGACCTCGCGCTGGGCGATCACCGGTCCGGTGTCGATCCCGGCGTCGACGACGTGCACGGTCGCCCCGGTTCCCGTCACCCCTGCGGCCAGCGCGTCCCGGACGGCGTGCGCGCCCGGGAAAGCGGGCAGCAGCGCGGGATGGGTGTTGATCAGCCGACCGCCGAAGGCGCCGAGCACCGCCGGGCCGACCAGCTTCAGAAAGCCGGCGGAGACCACGAGATCGGGCGCGTATCCGGTGAGCTCGTCGGCGAGGGCACGGTCCCACGCCGCACGGTCGGGATGGTCGGCGATCGCGCAGACGAAGGTCGGGACGCCGCGACGGCGGGCGTGGTCCAGCCCCTCCGCGGCGCGGTCGCTGCCCACAACGACGACGTCGGCCGGATACGCGGGGTCATCGGTCGCCGCGAGGAGCGCGGCGCACAACGAGCCGGTTCCGGACAGCAGGACGGCGACGCGGGCCCGCGGAGTCGGCACGGGTGCAGGCACGCCGCGACCCTAGCCGCAGCGACGCGGAGCACCGACGAGCGCGGGCTCAGCGCAGGGCGCGCCAGCGGGTGATCGCCGCAGCGAGCGCGGCCGCGATACCGCACTGCGCGGCCATCGCGATGCCGGTGGCCACCGGCGGGGCGCCGACCTCCGCGAGGGCGCCGTCCCCGAGGGAGCCTCCGGCCACCGCCACGAGCGCGCCGGATACCACCCCCAGGAGCACGCCGGCCAGGACGCCGGTCAGTCCGGCCACCACCGACCCGCCGTCCCGCTCGGAGAACCACCGCCCGACCGTGGCGCCGGTGACGAGCCCGGCCAGCGGCGGCACGGCCTGGGAGACGAAGGCGAGCAGCGGCACGGCCTGCGTGTCGGGCAGCGCGGCCAGCAGCGGCAGCGCCGGGACCGCGCCCAGCGTGACCCCGGAGACGGAGACCGAGGTCCCGGCTCCGACGAGGAACCCCGGCCCCGCCGCCAGGCCCAGGACGGCGGCGGCAGCGTTGGGCAGGTAGAGCAGGGCGAGCCCCAGTGAACCGGCGGCGCCGGCGCCAGAGCCGCCGAGGGACCCCGACAGCGCGGCGTAGCCGCGCACGTCGGTGGCGAGGGCGACGGCCACCACGACGGCGCACAGCGCCAGCGCGGTGAGCAGGCCGGCCAGGACTCCCCGCAACAGCGGCCGGAGAGCGCCCGGCAGCCGATCCAGCACCGTGTCGAGCAGGCCGGACTCCCGGGCCACGCCCCAGCCGACCGACACCACCGCGAGCACGGCCACCCCGGCAGCGGTGCGGAGCAGGCCGATCCCGCCCGTGCCGGCGTCGACGGCGAACGCGACCGCCAGCGCGAGCAACAAGTGCGCGGCCACCAGCACGCCGCCGGCCCGCGCCGCGCCCCTGGCTGCCGTGACGTCTCCGGCGCGGACGACCCCTCGGCCCGCGCGCGACAGGCCCCAGGCGATGCCGAGGCTCAGCAGCAGCGGAGCGAGGACGAGCGGGCCGGATCGGAGCTCGAGCTCCCCGCCCTGCGCCAGGAGCCACAGCTGCCCGGCCAG